>NZ_BAABFL010000438.1:0-23590 GCF_039540975.1 Kistimonas scapharcae | reverse complement strand
TGAAAGCATGAGCGGTAGCAACATACTGCGGATTTTCAGGCTTGGTTCAAGGCTTTCAATGAAACGTCAACAGCCCCTAGCAGTTTCCGGTAAATGAAAATCTGAGCCAGACCGTTATCCACATCATGGGCCAGCTGGAACTTGGAATGTGGCGTAAAGGTATACCCCGCAGTGGCGTTGATACCATGGCCAATCAGCGTGCCAGCGTAGGTTGTCGTCAGCAGGACCGTGCCACCCTCAAGGACATGCTTGATCAGCGCCTGGCTCCCCTCAAAATGACGGGTCCAGTCCAGGGTATAACCGACACTCGCCTTACCCTTTCCCCACACGGAACCGTGGGAACAGTGACCGGACGGCAATGCCTCGCGAGCCGCCTTTTCAGAGGCCAGCATCGGATCAATACCGGTCATTTTCTCCAGTACCCAGAAAGTTTCATCAAAATTCAGGTTGTAGGCAAAGACATCTTTGAAATCGAGACCTGCACCATCGGCAATCCCACGAATCTCCTCAACCAGCTCCGGGGCTTCACGCTGCGCCGTCTGATACAGGCCAGTATTCGCATAGAAGAACTGACGATAATCTTTCCACTGATAATCGGTGCCGGTCGTTTTCAGGAATGCCGACACCATATCGTATTTAAATCGGTTCAGCGTCGGACGGATTACTTTGCGCAGCGCCTTGCCATGCTGGAAACCACGTTCGTACGCGTTTCCCTTCACTTCGACGGTAAAAAATTCAGACTGGGCATCACTCAGTTCAACCTGGTATTCAACCGGTGGAATGCCGGTCAATGACTGAGCGTAGGTATTGATGCTGAAAACGACCAGTGTCAGCAGCGCGATAACAAAACGCTTCATAGAACCTCCGTACAAATCCTGAACATGTCGTTAGGGCAAACCTTTTCCTGCCGCCGGGTACTCTGGGAATACCCCACAGGCTGGTTGTCTTTCTGAGAAGTGTTTGTCTCAACAACACGTCAGGTGCAGAAGCACAACAAAACCTTTCCCGGTATCAGGCTGTACAGACTGGGACAGGTGATAGCGGATAAAGGCAGGCGATTTGTTTTCTTCATTCTTCGCTCCCGGACAGGAAACAATCTGTAAAACACTCAAACGAACGTAGTGGTCTGAAGTATTTTTGATACAGGGCTATGCTATGTGTGCGTTATCACCAGGGCATTTCAGGATCTGTATTACAAACAGTACACAGGGCTATGGCTTACATCTCACAGGTCATGAATACCTGAAAAGCTTCAGCCGGAACGCCCACAGGGCGTACACCGGCTGATATCACGGGACTTAGAAACGGTAGGAAGCAGACAGGTAAACCTTCTGGGTATCCTTGTTCTTGATCTTCAGGCTCTGGGAACCCTTGCCAAACTTGAAAGTGCTGTCGTGCTTCAGGTAACGGTAGCCGCCTTCCAGGTCGACCTGTCCCAGGGTATACACCACGCCTGCCTGAGCGCCGTAGGCAAAGGACTTTTCGTATTCGTTGCCGACGGATGTATCAATCTTGGTACGGTTGGCGCCAATGGTCGCACCAACGAATGGCTTCAGGTTACCGTCACCGAACAGGTAGTCGGCAGATACCAGCAGGTTCTGGTCTTTCATTTCCATCTTGCTGGCGCCACCGCCCCAGCTGTCTTTGCCGGATGTGATGGTGGCATAGGTACGGACATTGTCGTTGAGGTATTTACCGACACGCAGGCCAAGATCAGTATGCTTGACCTTGTCGGAAGCTTTTCCGTCAAGGTTAGTAATGGTGCTTTCTACAGCAATTTTATTCCGGGCTTTTCCAGCTTCTACACCGACAAACCAGTCACTGGCCATGGCGGAACCTATGCTGCCCATGCAGGTGGCGGAAACAACGGCAGCGGCAAGAAGTACTTTTTTCATTGGATCACTCTCTCTGTAATGTATGGCGGAACGGTTATGTCTTTATGGCTTGTCGTGGCTTATCGTCTGCCAGACCAGTGAGGCGCATTTTAAGAATCCAGTGATTACGCAACACTCAGACTCCGTTCCAAAAAACATACAGAGGGGTGGAGCGGCCTTGATATGACTCCCCACACACCACCAACCACCACTACAAAACCGCGCCAACCACCTAAAAAACCGCGAGCCACACCTATCAAAAAGTGACATCAGCAGTCCGCTTTCAGGAAAGTTCCAACAAAAAAAAAGCGTTCCTTTGTTGACCATCGTTCTATGGCCAACACAAGGAAGGGAGGGAGGAAAATCCGCTTACTCTTTTTTAGCGGATAATTTGGGATTGGGATAAAAGCGGATGGGTTGTGCTTCTGTCGCCTGAGGCGCTTTTGCCTTGCGGTTAACGCGGGTTTCTAGCTCCTGGGTATCGGGTTCAGTAGCCATCACATCCCGAAAACCACAGTCAATGCACTCCCTGACCTGCTGCCCCTCATCTTCATACATGACCACTCTATCCATGGCGGCACAACGCGGACAAACGGCGCCGGCGATAAAACGTTTCACGGTACTCATACTTGCCTGACTGTCTTTTTTTACTGGCATTGACGCACTATTTTACGCCTCAAGCACGCCACTCCCAACTGCATTTTACTGTCTATAACTATCAGCCTTACCAACAGAATGAAGACACTGCATGACGATTCCTGCCCTGACGGATATTGAACTGCTGGTACACGGTCACTCCTGTCTGGATGTGTATGTGAAACATGCTGACACCCCGGTCAATGACTGGCAACACAGGATCCAGGCCATGACAATCAATGGAGGTGGCATGGCAGCCAATGCAGCGGTAGCCGCCTCCCGGCTGGGTGTGAGTACGGGTTTTTCTGGACGGCTGGGGATAGATCCTTTCAGCCAATTTCAAATTGATGAGTTTCATCAGAATGGCGTGAATACGGAATTGGTTGTTCAACAGGATTATATTCCCAGTCTGTTTCTGGCACTTAACCATTCCGATGGTCAATCAGAATACAGTTGGTATCACACGCCTCACGTTTCAAAGGTTTGTGATGCACTGACCTGTCAGCCCTCGTTAATTCTGCTTGATGGAGAATCCTTCGACGTCGCGATAGCGCTGATTGGAACCGCCAGAGAACGCAACATTCCGGTTATTCTGGATGCCTGCTATCTTTCTGACAGGCGACTGGCACTGATTCCCAAGGTCGATATGGTTATCGCCTCCCATGACTTTGTCAGAGAATATATGCAGTCTGAAGACTGGCACGCAGGCCTCAGGCAACTAACCCAGCACTGTGCCAAAACCATCATCACCCTCGATAACGAAGGATGTATCTGGCACTGGCAGGGAGAGGAGGGCAGCATGGGCTGCTGGCCCATGGACTGTGTGGATGGACTGGGTGCCGGTGATGCCTTCCATGGTGCATTCTGCACGGGATTACTCCGCCGTTATACATTCCATGATAATCTGCGTTTTGCCAGTGCCGCCGGTGCGCTGTGCTGCGCCCGGGAAGGCGCGCGAGCAGGTCTGCCCGATATGCCTACCCTCACGCGATTCATGGCAAGCCATCCAGAGCCCAACATCACGTCTATCTAAGCCAGTCGTTTAATAGAAAAGGCCGGCATTCTGCCGGCCTTTTTTCATGACATAACGCGGTAATTACTGAATGCCGCTATGTCTCAGCAACGCATCAATCTGTGGCTCACGTCCGCGAAATGCGACAAACAGCTCCATGGGCTCACGGGAACCGCCTCTCTCGAGGATTTCATGAAGAAATTTCTCGCCCGTCGCACGATCAAAAATGCCGTTTTCCTCGAACAGGGAGAACGCATCTGCCGAGAGCACTTCCGCCCACTTGTAGCTGTAATAACCCGCGGCGTATCCACCCGCAAATATATGGCTGAAACTGTTCTGGAAACGGTTGAATGACGGAGGCATCACAACCGCTACCTGCTTGCGTACATCATCCAGCATCCCCTGAATACTCAATCCTGACTGGTATTCCTTATGCATTCTGAAATCGAACAGGGCGAACTCCAGCTGACGCACCATCATCATGGCGGACTGGAAGTTCTTTGCAGCCAACAGTTTCTCCAACATTTCATCAGGCAGGGGCTCACCGGTTTCATAGTGGCCGGAAATCAGTGCCAGACCTTCCCGCTCCCAGCACCAGTTCTCCATAAACTGGCTGGGCAGCTCCACTGCATCCCAGGCAACACCGCTGATACCTGACACCGGTGCATAGTCAATACGGGTCAGCATATGGTGCAGACCGTGGCCGAACTCGTGGAACAGGGTGACCACTTCATCATGGGTCAGCAGGGCAGGCTTGTCGCCCACCGGCGGGGTGAAGTTGGTGGTGAGATACGCCACCGGCAACTGCACCTTTTCATCGTATTTCATGCGGGTACGGCAGACATCCATCCAGGCGCCGCCACGCTTGTGCTCCCGGGCATAAGGGTCGAGATAAAACCGGCCAATAACATCGTTATCACGAATGACATCGTAGAAACGGACATCCCGGTGCCAGGTATCCACACCCTGCACTTCCCGGAAGGTCAGGCCATAAAGTTTGCCGGTGACGGCAAACATACCGTCAATGGCTTTCTCTGCCGGAAACCAGGGACGCAACGCTTCCTGGCTGATGGCGTAACGGTGCTGACGCAGTTTTTCCGCGTAGTAGGCGACGTCCCATGCCTGCAGATCCTCAAAACCGTCCACCTCTTTCGCAAACGCTTTCAGCTCCGCCAGTTCTTTCTCAGCCTGGGGTTTGCTCCGCGCTGCCAGGTCTTCGAGGAATTCAATCACCTTGTCGGTGGATTCCGCCATCTTGGTAGCCAGTGAATATTCGGCGTAATTGCTGAAATCCAGCAGTTGTGCCAGCTCGTGACGCAGGGCGAGAATTTCATCCATCAGCCCGGAATTATCAAACTCGCCAGCGTTCGGGCCCTGATCAGACGCACGGGTGGAAAAAGCGGTATAGACTTCCTGCCGCAAGGCACGGTTATCACTGTAGGTCATGACCGGCAGATAGCTGGGGAATTCCAGATTCAGCAGCCAGCCTTCCTTACCCTTGGTTTCTGCCAGCTGTCGGGCGTTGGCCTTGGCGCTGTCAGGCAGGCCGGCCAGCTCGGATTCATCGCTGATCAGCTTGGTCCAGGCCATGGTGGCGTCCAGCACATTGTCCGAATATTTGCTGGTCACTTCCGAAAGGCGCTTTTTCAGTTCGCCATAGCGCTGTTTTTTATCGTCCGCCAATGCGACACCTGCGAGTTTGAAGTCGCGCAGGGCATTGGTGATGACCTTCTGCTGGGCGGTATCCAGTGTGTTGAATGTGTCACTGTCGGCCAGTTGCTGATAGGCGTTGTAAAGCGCCGTGTTCTGTCCCAGCCAGGTCGTGAGTTCTGACAATTTGGGCAACTGTGCATTGTAGGCATCCCTCAGCGCCTCACTGTTTACCACGGAGTTCATATGGGAGACCGGTGACCAGGCCTGCGACAGGCGATCATCCAGCGTATCCAGTGGCTGCTGCAGTGAGGCCCAGTCGAACGTCATACCCTCTACCAGAAGGGACTCCACCCCCGTCCGATAATCACTCAGCAGCTGATCAACGGCCGGACCGACCTGCTCAGCATCAATCCGGGAGAAAGGCGGTAATTCGTGTTCTTCCAGCAGCGGGTTCATCATGTGGCGACTCTCATGTAGATGGGCATATGCCTAAGAAAACAATGGAGCCGGACAGCAGGCTTTTCAAGCGTCTGCCTGCTGAAATGGCCGTTTAAGGTAATTTGTCAGTACCGGTTGCAGCCATAATCCTGCCAGCATGGCGCAGACAAACAGCACGACCTGAGGGCTGCCTCCAGCCAGCAGCGTGATGGCCGGTCCCGGGCATAATCCCACCAGCCCCCAACCCATACCAAACAATACAGCGCCAACGACCAGCGGCTTATCCACCTGCTTCAGGGAAGGCAGCGAAAAAGAGGAAGCCATCTTCGGCGAAGGTTGCCTTAGAGTCCATCGGGTAGCGGGAATATTCACCAGCAACGCCCCGCCCATAACCAGCGCCAGGGTTGGATCCCAGTGACCGGTGATATCCAGAAACCCAAGCACTTTTTCCGGATTCAGCATGCCGGATATCGCCAATCCTGCACCAAAAAGAAGACCTGACAGTATCGCAATCACTATCTGTTTCATGGTTCCACCTCACACCAGATGTCGAACAGTGAAGACCGTCAACATGGCTGTTGCCATGAACACAACGACAGCCACCAGCGAACGGGTAGAGAAGCGCGCCAGTCCGCAGACACCATGCCCACTGGTGCATCCACTCCCTAACCGGGTCCCCAATCCCACCAGTAATCCGGCACAGATCAACAGGAGAGGACTGCCAGCAGGTGCTGGCACCGGTTTATCCAAGGCACCGAGCGCGATGATTCCTCCTGCGCCCATGGCAACAAGAAAGGCAACACGCCACAGCGCATCACCACGACGAATCCCCCCGATAATGCCGGATATGCCCGCCACCCGACCATTGCCCCACAAGAGTAATGCAGCAGACAAACCGATCAGCATACCGCCGAGCAGCCCTGAAAGCGGTGTGAATGAACTCACGATGATCTCCCCCTTGAATCGCAATAAATTCCATGCAGTGTTTCGAGTATTTTTCCGGCTTCCGGACTGGCAATGCGATAGTAGATGGTTTGTGATGCCCGCCTTGTGGCAACCAACCCATCCCGCCGAAGAACAGCCAGATGCTGGGACAGGGCAGACTGGCTGAGGTCTATCTGCGCATTGATCTCAGCGACATTCATTTCCCCTTCCACCAGCAGGCACAGGACCATCAGGCGATTCTCATTAGCCAGCGCCTTGAGCAGAGCTGTGGCTTTCTGTGCATTCTTACGCATGGACAGTATTGTTGTTTCCATACCGCCAGTGATCACCTCACTATATGACACCCAATAAATTAGATAAATCTAAATTAGACTATACTAAAATAACAGCTATTAAAATCAGATCAATGACAGAAGGGCAAAAGGAATACCAACATGCACGCACCCTGCAAAACCACCATTCCCGTTAGCCTTTAAAAACATGTTTTATCATGGTATTTCATATCGATCTCTACTGATATTTTCACCTCAGGCCAAGACAGTACACCGTGCGTAAAACAGTATTGGCTGGTTCAATTTTTAACAGCTATATTTCATTGCCACTAAAAACAGCGACCGTTTTTCCCTTGAGACAGCTGAACTGTTTAGTAATCCAGCCAATATAACCATGCTTACAGTTAATGACATCGACAAATTTTTAAAACCGCGTTTGCAGCGTTTGAAAAGGGGAACGTTTTAAATATGCACCAGCGTTGTTTATTCATAATTCCTTTATCATTTCGCTCATCCTTTTTCTATCAGGGAACTGCAGGAGGTATGAAATGCGCTTGCTAACCTTAGGGATGTCAATACTTGGCTTATCGTTATCCCTTATAGCCAATGGCGAGGACATCACGATTACCCGGCTGCCTTCAAGTAATGGGCTTATGTCAGAAACGTCTCACTTAAAACAACTTTTTGAAGAGAAGTTTTCCTATTACCCGCTTTTTTCAACCGATCTGGATAAGCAATTTGAGCATCTCGACACGTTTAAGCTTCCTGAAGAGAAGATTGCATACCAGCTTGAATTACAAAAAATCATTGCCACTTATAATGATTCACTTTCAGGCGTAGATGATCTGTTTAATACAAGACAGAATCCGAATAAAAGCACTATTTATGAGCTAAGCCTTGGCATTATTAAAATCATTGCAGGCAAGCATCCACAATTCGTATTGATGGCTCCATGTGAATTCAAATCCAGCGAAGGAAACAGTTACATTGAACAAAACCTGTTTGATGCCGCCCATCCATACCTGATAGCAATTGACAATATCCCTGTCGCCTATTGGGTTCACAGGCTTGAGCCCTATATTCCTACAACCAATAAAGCCAGGATCCATGAGCAGTCCCGTCACTGGCTAAAACACATCAACCAGGCACGTAAACTGATCGGTCAGCCCCTATCCAACAAGGCAAGACTGACGCTGGCAGCAGATGATGGCTCTACCGTCGACCATTTTGTACCCCTGAAAGAAGACCTTCACAGCTGCCCGAAAGATGCCAGTTACCATGTACAATTCGTCGATATTGCTCCGGAATCTGAAACCATCACCGCATCAATGGACGGCGACATTGCCTATGTTCCCCTTCCAAGAATGTACAATTTGGCTAACCATGACGACGCATCAAAAATGTTTCTGCTCATGGAGCAACTGCGTGCTGTGTCAGACAAAAAAGGCATGATTCTCGACCTTCGAGATAACAGCAAAGGCAATCGGACCGCCCTGATTGCCTTATACCCCTTTCTGGCGCATCTGGACTCCCCTCCAAGGGTGGTTAACGTGATGAGTTACCGCTTAACGCCCAAGAATACCCTCTGGGGTAATACCGACAATGATCACCTAATCAGCCGATTTGCATTCCGTAGTGATCATCCACTGTGGTCCGATCAGGAACGTGCTGCAATCGAAACCTTTGAATTGAAAGATATCCAACAGGATATTCATCAAGCCTCTCCCGGTATCGCGGCCAACTGGTACAACGGTGATCGCTTCAGCCGTTGGCATTACATGGTCATGTCAACCTGGCAACCGTTTTTCCGCCAACTTGTACAAGACTATGACGTAGATACGGCTGAAGACTCTCTGATCGCTGATAACTTCTCGGATCTTATCAATCGTTGGGATGAAATATTGCCAAACTACAGGCGGCCTGAGCATATTGTGGTGCTGTCCAACCAAGGTACTTACAGTGCCGCTGAAATACTACTGAGTGCCGTAAAAGGCATGGATGGCGTGACGATTTTAGGGAGTCGAACCGGAGGCGGCAGCTCCATGGCAAAAACCTATTCCCTGACACAAGGCACCCAAATAAAACTGGGTTCTGCTCTGTCTTTTACACCGGAGGGACACTTGTATGATAACCACGGGATTGAGCCTGATCAGGTCCTATACCCTCAGGCAGACGATTTCCGTTTCAAGCAATATCTAAATACCAATCGCCCACAGGTCGTTCATGCTGGTGACAGTCTTCTCAGGCAGGCTATCCGCTTAATCAAAACCAGCCAAACCTCGACGCGTTCATTATCAGCAGGCCCCATCTTCGGTGATGACGATGCGCTGGAAAAATGTCCGGTACTGTGCGAGACAAATGATGGTGTATGGAACCAGCAATGGACATCACTCATTCCTGGAGAAATGGCAGTCTGCCAGTGTCTGCTCCCCAGCGAGCCGCTGGAAGCGATAGAAGAACCCATACTAAAGGACAAACTTCCACAGCATTGGCTAGACACTGCGCGCACAACAGCTAACGTTCATCAAAATAATATCGATTAGCCGCCAGGAGAGGGTTGGTAACAACCCTCTCCTAAATTCCATTTGTTCGCGCCCATTTCACAGAAGGATGGATGAATCGTGTACCACGTTACCGAGCATGGCTTTTCCGGTGCAACCCAAACACTGGTTAGTGTATTCAAATGCATTCCTGTTTTTTACAACGGCGTTCATCAAACACCATATACGCGAGCCTGTCTGGTACCTCTCGGTTGTCGATGTATCTGCCGACAAGCAACAACAAGGCATTGGCTCTCAATTACTGCATGAACAACTGGAAATTATTGATAAGGCCTACGTCACACCCTGCGTTCTGGACACACAGCGACCCGTTAACTGCAAAGTTTATGAGCGTTTGGGTTTTCGAGTAATGGAGTATACCCATACTCCCGGCGGGCGGACGGGCTCCCTATTATCTGATGGTCAGGCCAGCTCAAGGGCAATGATAAGTCATACCCATCGGAAGACATTATGCCGTATCGATACCTTCCGATGGCCCGGATAAAGTACTGTTACGTCTTATTTACTGGACTTGAAAGGCTTTGCTGGCCCCCTGGTAAGGTTTCATCAGAAACGTCCAGGCCTCTTTGTAAACTCCCTCATGCACAATGCGATATGTGCCAGAAGGGGTATCGTGTGGAATGAACCAATCAATAATGGCGTGCGATGTTCCCCAAAAGCCATCTATGCGCTGCCACGTATAGTGCGTTTCCAGATCCCGATCTCGGGCCACTGTAGACCACTGTCCATTATCATAACGCTGAACCTTCAGGAAACTCGCCATGGTTTTCAGGTCATTGCGGGGATGCCCTGACCAGAACTTCACCTGAACATGATCACCTTTCTGATAAGTGCTATTAGCCTCCTGCACCGTTTGGCCAATGGACTTGAACACCGGCGCCTGATCATGCACCACCGGTTTGTCGTAATACACGACCTGATCGTCCGACAGATCATCCGGGACTGGTTCTGACTCACCAGCCCAGGGATCCATAGATGAATCCGCCAGCGATTCAGCCAGCCGTGCAAACGACTGACGATAGGCCGCCAATGTCCAGGGCCCAAAGTGGGTACTGGCACCCTCGTAATGCTGCTTATCGTATTCTTCTCGGGTGGTGACGTAACCGGCATAGGCATTGGAATAGCCAGCCAACACGGTATGACTTAACCCTGTTCCTTCCACAGATTCAACCGTCTGACGAATACGTCGGCCTGCCATAACCGTGAATTCACCCGGCACGGCCAACAAACCAAGCGAGCCAATCTTCATGATGGAAACCGGCAATACATCAGGCGTCCACGGATAAGGCTGTACATTCCCGGTTGCCAGCAATATGGGTTTCGGAGCCTGGCAAGCTGTCTGTTCTGCGGTCGGCGGCATAACCATACCGGTAATACCTTCCCAGAACGCTTCACTTTCCTGCTGACCTTCCTCAAACAGGGGACCACGTCCATCTTCCGTTCCAGAAGCAAAGGCATAGCCCAATGCTGCGACGCAGGTTGTCTGTTCCCCCTGTCCTGTGAATTGGTCATTCACTGTAACAGAGCTCATATCCACATACCGGTGTTGTACTGCCAGGCCGCCTTGTAATTGTTCTGTGGCGCCCTGAAACAGTGTCCAGGCCTTATCAAACTGCCTTTCACCAATGATCTGGTTGCTTTCATCCGGTGTAGCGCCGGGACCGGTGCCGTTCAGGTTAAGGTTAGGCGTCATATCGCCAGCATTGGTCTGGGCGAAAGCAGCGACATAGACATTCTCCCCGGTATAACTGCTCCCCATACGCTTCTCAAAAAGATACTGGGCAACACCTTTATTGTCCGATGACAGCAGGGTATTGGTCATCGGCAGGCTGACCGCATGGACGGGGAACCAACTGATCATGCCGATATCCCGGTCTTCTCCCTGAATGAACCGGAGCACCGTCATTTCAGGATCAATCGCCGCATACTGGTCTGCATCGACATTATTCTCATAAGCCGGCATTGAGCGATTGGCGCTGGCATTCCACAGTTCACCGCGATTTATCAGGATTCTTCCTGGTGCCAGCGATTCATGGGCTCGCACGATAGACTGGAAAATTCCTTCTACAGTTGCGTCATAGGTCTGCTGGACAAAGCCTTCGGCAGTTACGTTATACAGGGCGTAGTGTGAATGCCCGCCTGCACCACCATGGGTATGAGTGGCGCTGATAATCAGATTGTCATCGTTATACAGGTTCCCATAGCGTGCCTTGAGCTTTTTCAGCACCCCCTGGGTCACGCCCTGAAAGACCGCGCCCTGATCCACCGAGACAAACACCACCCGATTTTCCTCTGAACCCGGCTCTGCAATCACAAACGCCCTGGACCACTGACGATCACGAATACCCGTGGAAAACTGGTCAGAACTGGCATAACCAAACAGATTCACTTCCGCAGCAGGCCCGGTGATATCGTAAATTCCGACACCGACCTGATAATTGTTTTCTACAGCCATTGTCGTTTGTACCAGGCACAGACAAAACAACGCCATGCACCTCCGGAGATAATTCCCCATATGCATTCCCTCACTGAAACAACTGTCGTTTGATCAGGACCATGGCGGCAGGAGACAACGCACAGACCGGAGAAACAGGGCTTTACCGGGAAAGACAAAGGACTCGGAAACGATCCATCCATGGCAGAATGTTCAGAGCAGTACGATCGAACAACCAGCGTCTGTACAGCTTTAAGGGTATGCCGGGAACCGGGTATCTTCCGACTCATTTTGTGAACCTGTTCACACTTTCAACATTTCGTACAAATAACTCATAAAACGTGTAATTGCGGATGTTGCCCCGCTGACCGAATGACTACGCTTGCTGCCCTTCAGACTGTCCAGCCTGTTTAGGCCTTTTGGCGACAGTCCTCCACACAGCCTTCTGTTTCCTTCCGGCTTCCGGTTTTCCCGGTTGAAGTCAGGAACAACGGCTGTCTGCATTCCGCTACATATTCACCGCTGCTGCAAGGATACCGACGTGTCAGAAAAACTGGCCAATCCCGCTCCGCTGGGCCTGATGGGCTTCGGCATGACCACCATTCTGCTTAACATTCACAACGCCGGTTTCTTCCCGATCAGCGCCATGATCCTGGCCATGGGCCTGTGCTATGGCGGCCTGGCCCAGGTCATCGTGGGTATCATGGAATTCAAGAAGGGTAATACCTTCGGTCTGACCGCATTCACCTCCTACGGTCTGTTCTGGTGGTCTCTGGTGCTGTTGCTGATTTTCCCGTCCATGGGAATCTCTGAAGCCACACCTGCCGCGTTCATGGGCTGGTACCTGGGCCTGTGGGGCATGTTCACCGGTTTCATGTTCTTCGGCACCCTGAAGGCCAACCGCGCCCTGCAGTTTGTCTTTGCGTCCCTGACCGTGCTGTTCTTCCTGCTGGCTGCCCGTGATTTCACCGGCTCCAAGCTGATCGGCACCATCGCCGGGTTCGAAGGCATCATCTGCGGCGCCAGTGCCATCTATCTGGCCATGGCAGAAGTGCTGAACGAACAGTTCGGCCGTACCGTTCTGCCTATCGGCGAAGTTCGCTGATAACACTTGCCCCGAGGCTAACGTGCTTTGGGGCAACCTTCCTTTCTGAATGCATTGCCTCTCTTCTCCCCCTCCTCCGACATACTGCTGACTATACTTCCTCCCCGATTTATTACCTGAACAGGGAAAACGGACATACCCGTTAACTGGAGAGCGACGTAATGACAGCATCCCGATTGAGCTACACCTCCGGCACTGCAAAACAGCCGTTGCTGGGGATGACGATCGGCGAAATGCTGGATATCACGGCAGACCGTTTTCCTGATAGGGAAGCGCTGATTGTTCGTCACCAGTCCATCCGATGGTCCTGGCGCAAACTGAGGGAAAAGACCGATGCCTGTGCACGAGCACTTTTGGCAATCGGCGTCGAACAAGGGGATCGAATAGGTATCTGGTCACCCAATCGAGCGGAATGGACGTTAACCCAGCTCGCAGCCGCAAGGATCGGTGCCATCCTGGTGAATATCAATCCGGCCTATCGCGCCCCTGAGCTGAAATATGCCATGAACCTCTGCGCTATTCGCTTTCTGGTCACCGCCGAACAGTTCAAGCACTCTGATTACATTGGGATGTTGCAATCCCTGCTGAACGACCCACAAAAGAACCCCGGCAAAGCTGGCTGCAGTAAAAAAGTGCCTACGTTAGAAACCATCATCACCCTGTCAGATACCGCATATCCGGGCATGTCGCGCTGGCAGGATGTTATGGATAAAGGAAACAGCCTTTCAGAAAGCGATCTGGAACAACGGCAGCAGTCCCTGCAGTTCGATGACCCCATCAATATCCAATACACTTCTGGCACCACCGGACACCCCAAAGGCGTGACCCTGACCCATCACAATATCCTGAACAATGCCTACTTTGTGGCTCGCCAGATGCGTCTCACTGAGCAGGATCGTCTGGTGGTGCCGGTTCCGCTGTATCACTGTTTTGGCATGGTGCTCGCCAATCTGGCCTGCCTGACCTGCGGCGCTACGCTGATCTATCCGTCAGAAGGTTTTGATGCCTCACAGACGCTGACAGCAGTGGCAGAGGAGAAAGCCACCGCCCTGCACGGCGTCCCGACCATGTTTATTGCCGAACTCCATGATCCCGACTTTGCCAGCTACGACCTCTCCAGCCTGCGCACAGGGATCATTGCCGGCAGTCTCTGTCCGGTGGAACTGATGAAACGTATCATCAACGATATGCATCTCAGCGAGATCCAGATCGGCTACGGGATGACAGAAACCAGCCCCATCAGCACCCAGACCAGCCACGACACCTCACTGGAACAACGGGTTACCACCGTTGGCAGAACCCAACCCCATCAGGAAACCAAAATCATCACTACCGATAATCAACATATTGTCCCGAGGGGACAGATCGGCGAACTCTGCACCCGAGGCTACAGTGTCATGATGAAATACTGGGGTGATGAAGAAGCTACCGATAACGCCATTGATGAGGCGGGCTGGATGCACAGTGGTGACCTTGCCCTGATGGATGACGACGGGTTTATCCAGATCATTGGGCGAATCAAGGACATGGTGATCCGGGGCGGGGAAAACATCTACCCGAAGGAAATCGAGGATCTGTTTTATACCCATCCTGCAGTGGCTGAAATCCATGTTACCGGCGTGCCTGACCCCAAATATGGGGAAGCAGTCATTGCATGGATAAGGCTCAAGGACGGTGTTGAGCAGCCATCAGAAGAATCACTTCGGGATTTCTGCCAGGACCAGATTGCCCACTTCAAGATTCCCCGCTATTTCAAATTCACCGACAGTTTTCCGATGACCATTACCGGTAAAGTTCAGAAATATAAAATCCGCGAAATTAGTACACAAGAGCTGGGTCTGGGTGAAACGGCCTTGCCAGGAACGGCCATTTAAGCCCATAGTCTTCAGCTGATAATGAAAAACCTGTTCCTTACTTTTCTTCATACTGTCAGGGGATAAATCATGTCTTCACCGGTTCGAACCTACCAGAACAAAACACCTAAGTTGGGTGAGCGCGTTTTCGTGGATCCAACAGCCGTCGTTCTGGGTGATGTGGAAATCGGTGACGACAGTTCCGTCTGGCCCATGGCCGTCATCCGTGGCGATATGCACGCCATCCGGATCGGCCAACGCACCAGTGTGCAGGATGGTGCCGTTCTGCACATCACCCATGCCGGTCCCTTTAATCCTGACGGCTGGCCGCTGACCATCGGTGACGACGTCACCATCGGCCACAAAGCCTGCCTGCATGGCTGCACCATTCAGGATCGGGTTCTGATTGGCATTGGCGCCATTGTCATGGATGGCGCTGTCGTGGAGTCCGAGGTACTGGTGGCCGCCGGTGCGATGATCGCACCCGGCAAAGTGCTGGAGAGTGGCTTTGTCTACAAGGGAAACCCCGCTAAAAAGGCACGTCCCTTAACCGAAAAAGAGCGCAGTTTCTTCAATTACAGCGCAGAAAATTACCGGAAGCTGAAAGACCTGCATATCGCCGAAGACTATTGAAAAAAGCGGTTACACAATCGCATCTGCCTGATTTTCAGGTGCCGCTTTCTGGAAAGCCTCTAGCTGGTTGCAATGTTCGTAGACTTGCCGAATAGCAGGGTAGGGTGACAGATCCACCTTAAAGCGAACGGCATTGTAGACCTGTGGAATCAGACAGATGTCAGCCAATGTCGGCTGCTCTCCGATACAAAAACCCGAACCTGATAACTGAAGTTCCAGCGCCTCAAACCCTGTCGCGATCCAGTGTGCGTACCAGTCGGTTTTCGCCGTATCAGACACCCCCAACTCACATTGCAGATAATGCAATACCCGCAGGTTATTCAGTGGGTGGATATCGCAGGCAATCTGGCAGGCCAGGCTCCTGATCTGGGCTCTTAGCCATGTATCCCCCGGCAGTAACAAAGGCGATTCCGGATGACTTTCATCCAACCACTCCATGATGGCTAGCGACTGACTCAATAACCCCTGGGGTGTTTCCAGTGCAGGAATCAGTCCTTGCGGGTTTCGATCCCGATAAGCCGGCGAGCACTGCTCACCGGTTCTCAGGTTGATCGGGATTGAATCGTAAGAAATCCCTTTCAGGTTCAACGCAATCCGTATCCGGTAAGCTGCGGAGGATCGGAAATAGTCATACAACTTCATGCATCCGCCTCGTACTGGCAGATGCGTTGATCAATGGCACCAAAGACGGATTTTCCCTTGGCATCCAGCATTTCTATCCGTACATGATCGCCAAAACGCAGGAAGGGTGTCTGAGCCTCACCGGCTTCAATGATCTCAAGCATCCGCTGTTCTGCCAGACAGCAAGAGCCGCTACTGCGATCCGTATTGGAAATGGTACCGGAACCCAGCAAAGTGCCGGCGCCAAGATGCCGGGTCATGGCGGCATGGGAAATCAGCCGGGCAAAATCAAAGGTCATGTCCACCCCGCAATTGGGCTGGCCAAACAATTCATTGTTCAATTCCACCCGTAACGGCAAATGGACTTTATTATCCTGCCAGGCATCACCCAGCTCATCTGGCGTCACTACGACCGGAGCGAAAGCTGACGCAGGTTTGCTCTGTAAAAAACCAAAGCCCTTGCCCAGTTCGGCGGGAATCAGATTTCGCAGGGAAACATCATTGACCAGTGTCAGTAACTTGATATGAGAGGCTGCCTGTTCCGGAGAAACGCCCATAGGGACATCATCCGTCAGCACCACCACTTCGGCTTCAAAGTCGATACCCCAGTCTTCAGAGGCTACATGAACGTCGTCACAGGGACCGAGAAGGTTATCGGAAACACCCTGATACATCAGCGGATCAGTCCAGAAATTTTCCGGCATCTCAGCCCCACGGGCTTTTCTGACCAATTCCACGTGGTTAACATATGCGCTTCCATCCAGCCACTGGAATGCACGGGGGAGGGGTGCACCACATTGTTCCGGCTCCAGGCCAAAGGCATCGGGCCATTCTCCCCTGTTGAGTAACTCATACACCTCATTCAGCCGGCTGGCCTTTTCATCCCAGTCATCCATGGCCTGCTGCAAAGTACCTGCTATCTTGGGTACGGCGGCTGCCTGCTTCAGATCACGGGATACAACAACCAGTTTTCCGTCTCTGCCATCTGCCAGGGAGGCCAGCTTCACACAGTGCTCCTTACCCGGTCAGTCCGGGCGATTTATTCGAATATCGGTGCGTGATGACAGAAACATTTTCTGTCTGATCGGTCAAAATGCCTGTTGATTACAGCAGTTTTCACGGCATTATCTAGCGTATTTGCCGCACTTATTGGTTGTTTGCCGCAATATCCGTCTTTGCGGCCATAATGAAATCGTTTTTGTGTAACCCGTTAATCTTATGCGTCCACCAGGTCACTGTGACCTTCCCCCACTCCGTTAACAGGCCCGGATGATGCCCCTGCGCCTCTGCAATTTCACCCACCTTATTAGTGAATGCCAGCGCCTCACGGAAGTTCCTGAAGGAATAGACCTTTTCAAGCTGCATGACACCGTCACGCGTCTCAATCGACCAGTCTGGCACCATGGCCATCAGCTCACGCATTTCGTCCTCGGTGACCTGAGGTGCACCGGAGCGACAGGGTTCACAGACCCCATTAGCAAGTTCAGACATACCGGAATCCTGTTCTCATGGTTCATCTTTCGGTGGATAACGAGGCTCAAACAACCCCAGCGTTTTTGCCTTACTGACCATAGCCATGATGTCCATGTCACTCAATTGCTGCAAGGCTGACATCTGATCAATGACGAAGTAGATCGATTGCAGAATATCAATACGGTACGGCGTCCGCATGGCGGCAACCGGATCAAACGGTTCCCGCAGTGGCTTGTCACTTTCCAGGCTATAGACCGTTTCCTTAGGGCTGGAGAGGATACCGCCGCCATAGATACGCAGACCTTCAGCGGTCTTGACCAGACCAAACTCGACGGTCATCCAGTATAAACGGGCCAGAAAAACGCGATCTTCCTTGTTGGCTTTATAAGCCAACTTGCCATAGATGTGTGTGAAGGCGGCAAAATCCGGATTGGTTAATAACGGACAGTGGCCGAAAACTTCGTGGAAAATATCCGGTTCCCGCAGGTAATCCAGCTCTTCCCGGGTTCGGATAAACGTCGCCACAGGAAAGCACTTTTCAGAAAGCAGTTTGAAAAAACGATCAAACGAAATCAGGGCAGGGACTCGCTCAACCCGCCACCCGGTTGTACGAGCCAGTACTCGGTTCAATTCTTCCAGTTGCGGTACCCGGTCAACGGGTAACTGCAACTGGTCCAGTCCATCGAAATATTCCTGGCAGGCACGCCCCGGCAGTAACTGCATCTGCCGCGACATCAGGATCTGCCAGGTTTCATTGTCCTCATCGGGATAGTGGATATACCCCTGTTCGTCAGGTTCCCTTGCGACATATGCCGTTGCGTTGCTGGCCATGCATGCCTCCGGTTATTCCCTGTCTTGACGGCGTAGTGCGTTACTCCTGCAATACGCCCCGGCGGATCTGGTCCCGCTCCATGCTTTCAAACAAGGCCTGGAAATTGCCTTCCCCAAAGCCTTCATCCCCCTTGCGTTGGATGATTTCAAAGAAGATGGGGCCAATGACCGTTTCCGTGAATATCTGCAGCAGAAGCCGACCATCCGGGCTGCCATCCATCAGGATGGCGTCTTTCTTCAGGCGTTCGACATCTTCTCCATGGCCCGGCAAACGTTCTTCCAGCATATCGTAATAGGTATCCGGTGGCGGGGTCATGAAGGCCGTACCGCCACTTCCCAAAGACTCCACCGTGACATAGATATCCTCCGAACTCAGCGCGATATGTTGGATGCCTTCCCCGTGGTATTCCTGCAGGTATTCCTCAATCTGGCTTTTATCGTCCGAGGATTCATTGATGGGGATACGAATCTTGCCACAGGGACTGGTCAGAGCCCGGGACTTCAACCCTGTCATTTTGCCTTCAATATCGAAGTAGCGGATTTCCCGGAAGTTGAAAAGAGATTCGTAGAACTGGCTCCAGCGATCCATATTTCCGCGGAAAACATTGTGGGTCAGATGATCGATATTAAATAAACCTTCACCTATCGGATGCTGGTCAACACCGTCAATGGGAATGAAATCAATATCATAAATGGAACCCGATTCCCCGTAGCGATCCACCAGGTAGATCAGGCTGCCACCAATCCCTTCAATCGCCGGAATATTGAGTTCCATGGGCCCCGGTCGGTTTATCACCGGTTTGGCGCCTAACCCGATAGCACGCTCCATCGCTCGTGCGGCATCCGCCACCCGGAACGCCATGGCACAGGCGCAGGGGCCATGAATTATTGTGAAATCTTCAGCAAAACTATCGGTTTCCGCATTCAGGATGAAATTGATATCACCCTGCCGGTAAAGGGTTACATCCCGGGAACGATGACGGGCAATCGCTGTAAAACCCAGCTGTTCAAACAAGGCTGCCAGCGCTTCCGGCTGGCGGGCAGAGAACTCAACGAACTCGAAGCCGTCGGTTCCCATGGGGTTGTCTTCCGTGATCAGTGCGAGCTGTTTCTTATCGGGCATGACAGCATTCCCTCCCACGTGTTTTTTTATCCTTCTCTTTCTTTTTAGAGGGATTGGAAGCCGATGTCTACCAATGCTAATAACGTTTTTTTATATACATTCAGACCGAATTCGAATTCAGCCTATGGCGAATCCGGCGTTACGTTATGAGGAAAGTTATCCGGAAATTGAGTGGCACTATCGAACTTAATCGTTTCCAGACGAACCGCATTATCAAACCGGGCGCCACGCAGATCTGCGCCGCTGAAATCCGCATGAATCAGGTAGCTGCCAGAGAAATCAGCACCTCGTAGATCGGCATTATGGAAATTGGCCTGATCAAGGCTGGCATTCACAAATTTTGCACCATTCAGCTGTGTGCCAGTGAATGTCACACCACTGAGTGTCACATCACTAAAATCGACACGTGAAAGATCCATATTCGATAAATTAAACCACCACATAACAGGAATCCTGAGTCCATCCTGCAGGGATTTTTCCAAACCTTCCTGGTCAACAATCGCGCCGTTTTTCTTTAACCAGTCAAGGGTTTGATTATCCAGACCCGAGGCTTGATGAAGTACCAGATTTTCCACCCGCGCATCAGAAAACAATGCACCTGAGAGACGGGAATAGGCCAGATTGGCGTAACGAAGATCCGCTTTCGTGAAATTGGCATCAAGAAAGTCCGAACGGCCAAAATTCACTTCCCGGAGATCCGCTTCCGTAAAATCCACCTGTTTGAAACTGGCCTGAAACATGGATGTCGCCCCCCGCAGTCTGGCCTTACGGAAAGAGGCATGATCCACTTTGTAGAGGGTTTTTGTGCTTTCCAGAATAGCGCCGGATAAATTAGCACGGCTCAAATCCGTCATTCTGAGGCTGCTGCCCGACAGGTTTGCCTGGCGCAAATCGCCGCCCGATAAATCCGCATTACTGATATTCACCTGGGCGATATCCAGCAGACTCAGGTCTGCCTCCCGCAATTCCAGCGTGACCTGATGCAAACAGCTGGCTTCCATGAGTAACAGTGCATTATTCAGATAGCGATAGCAAAATCGCTGCATGGGGGAACCAAAGGCAATACGTAGCTCATCATAGCCACACAGTTTATTCCCTTCAGGCTGACACCAGCCCTTGCCCCTGATCTCTTTTACCGTTGAAACCAGCGTCTCACGCGGATTCTGTTGCCAGAAAACGCCACCAAGATAGAACAATACGCCACTGAACAACAATAAGCCCGCAACCCATTTTAAACGACGAATCATAAGGAAATCCGTTCCGTGGTTAACTCACTCACACTTATTCTTAAACCATAGCATTGCTCTGCAAGCACTCTATCCTTATGGCTATAGTAACCAAGCCGCTTTTCGGCGTTCATTTTCTGCCTGTGGCGTTGGCATCATGCTCCGCTGAAAGACCTGCTATGCTTCCCAAGTCTTTTTTTTAAAAAAGGATGAAATAATGGCATTCTATCCTTTAATTCTGTTTCTTTTAGCGTACAAACAAACAATTATCAGGCTGCCAATAGCGCCGCCCTAAACGACAAGCCGTTTATCTAACATCAATAATCCCTTACCCACTGGCCTGAATACCTAGTCCATAGCACGAAAGAGTTCTACGACTTTTTCTGCCTGTGTCTTTCCCTGTCTTCATTATCAAGAGCCGTGATAACAATGCTGTATTTCCGTGATGCATCATTCAAGAAATCGCTACTGGCTACTTTTTCATTGTCTTTTGCCAGCAGTGTCCTTGCACATGGTTGGGTCGAAGTACCTAAAGCACGACAAGTCTTCTGCGCTGATGACGGTGGTTATTGGACAGATTCCATTCCCAACGCTGCCTGCCAGAAAGCCTACAACCAGTCAGGCGACTATCCGTTCACCCAAAAGAATGAGTTCTCAGCCCTGGTGCCCGACTACCACAACCAGTCAGCCGTTGAAGCGGTAGTGAAGGATACAACCCTCTGCGCGGCCGGTGATCCGCGAAAAGCCGGTATGGATATACCTGATAAAAACTGGCAGAAAACCTCGCTTAAACCCGGAAAACACACACTTAAAATTAAAGTGACCGCCGCCCACCCTAACCATTTTTTCCAGATTTATCTGAGTAAAGCCGGGTACAACTCCGCCACACAACCACTGACCTGGGATGACCTGGAGCTGATTGCAGAGCATGGTGAAAAGCCGGTTGTTAATGGCTTTTATGCCATGGATTACACCATACCGGACGGACGAGAGGGCAGCGCCGTTCTCTATATGCGCTGGCAGCGCCTGGATCCTGCAGGGGAGGGTTTTTATAACTGCTCAGATCTTCTCATCACCAAGACTGGCGGTGAACCTGATCCCGACCCGGATCCTGAACCCGCTCCGGACCTGGTTGAGTTGGGTCGTTATATTACATCGGAGACCAATGAAGCCAAACCCGGCGATAAAGCCAGTTTCAAGTTACAGAATCATCAGGGCGTGGATGTGGTTAACGAAAGCATTGGTATCACCACCAAAAACGCCGAGTTTACCGCCTGGACGGCAGAACTTGCCCGCAAAGTGAATGATCTGCATGGAAAATCCGTACAAATCGGATTCTGGCATGCTGAGATGAATCACTATATGTATGACGAAGTGAATATCTTTAATAACGCAGTGTTTGCGCAAGATGCCAGCTACACCTTTTCAACGGCAATCATCAGTGGTGATAAGCCCATTCCCCCCACAAACTATGACTATATCTATCCGAAAGGCATCGGTGATTACGTTGACGGTACGAAAGTCCTTGCCAGTGATGGTGACGTCTATCAATGCAAACCCTGGCCTTTTACACCATGGTGCAATCAGTCCCAATTCTATTACGCACCTGCCACCGGACTAGCTTGGGCAGAGGCTTGGAATAAGCTCTGACGCTTCTCTCTGAATGATTCATACACAGAGAATATGTGTGATATCTATTCATACTGACTGGAATGACAACCTGTAAGGTTGTCATTCCAGTCCAGCGAAACCGTCAAAACAAGACTTCTCAGGATTTCGTTTGTGGACAATAATGCAGCCATTAATTCATTCCTGTTGATTCCAAAAAGGCAGTTTCCCGTGGAAGATGTTATTGAACTCCTGAAAGCCAATGCACTGGATATTCCTGTTCCCCTCAGGCTGCCTGATGACGATGAACTGGTGGAAATCGAGGAAGAGCTGCTGATACAGCTGCCATTCGACCTGAGGGAATTTCTGCTCAATGTCAGTGATGTGGTCTATGGTTCGATCGAACCGGTGACGGTGACCGACCCACAGTCCCATACCCACCTGCCGGATGTCGCTGCCGAAGCCTGGGATACGTTTGTCCCCCGCCATTTGATCCCAATCTGCCGGGATAATGACCAGTATTACTGCATCGGTGAAGATGGTGAGATCACCCTGTGGTCAGAAGAGGGCGAATCCGACGAAACCTGGCCGTCCATCTGGCACTGGGCGCGGGAAGTCTGGCTCAACCGCTGACAGGGAATCCTGTCAGCATTCAATATCCTTAACCTCTTCCACCAGCGGAACGGCATAACCCAGCGCCAAATCCCAGGGGAACCGTATCCAGGTCTCTTGGCTGAAAGCCTGTACGAAGGTATCCACCAGCGGCTGACCTGCCGGTTTGACATACAATGTTCCGACATGAGCCTTCGGTAACGCCTTGCGTACCACTGCCAGGGTATTTCCCGTGTCGACCAGATCATCAATGATCAGATAACCGTCACCTTCTGAAGTGACCACGGGATCTTTAAGGACGATCAGTTCGCCCTGTTGCTGTTTATCGTAGCTGGCAATACAGAAGGTATCGATCAGACGGATATCCAGCTCTCGTGCAATAATCGCGGCAGGAATCATCCCGCCCCGGGTAACCGCAATAATGCCTTTCCAGCTCCCCTGGATCAGGAGTTTTTGCGCCAGCAGACGGCAATCCCGATGAAGTTCGGACCAGGACTTAATCACATCACGGGTATACAGAGCTTCACTCATTCCTATCATGGTGGCTAACCACTCAACAGGGTGACTTATTGGATGAATCGGGCATTCTATGCCCGCGGCCTTAACTCCCGCTTAACGATCTGAAGAAGTAAGGCTAAATTGAATGAAGAGAGCGTCCCCTGTGCTCTTCAGGCAAAATA
>NZ_BAABFL010000437.1:0-23479 GCF_039540975.1 Kistimonas scapharcae | reverse complement strand
GTTCATTGGGGTATATGACTCCCATGAATTTTGAGTTGGCAAAGGCAGCTTAGGCGGATGTCCATTTTTACTGCTTCAGATCACAGAGCACACCAGCAGCTCTTATCATACCGCTCCCGCCAGTCCAACATCTCAAGCTCAAAGCTTAACGCCTGCGTCTCCTTCAACGCCCCATCATACATTCAGGAAGGTTGCTTTTGGAGAGGCCTCAACACAGACAATATCTCCAAGACACACTTCTCAGGCAGCAACTACCACCCGCATGATCAGGCAGAATTCAGCAGAATCCGCTTACTCACAGTATCGTGACCTGTTTGCTCAACTTTCCCAACAAATACATACTAATAATAACTGTTGTCTAATTTGGGTTAAGAAAAAGTTTAATGTATCGGGATTAAAACACCACTTAATGGACAAGGTTAATCATTCATTTCACGAGCTGAAAGATACCCCAAGAAGTCTTGCAGACGCAAAGGGAAGACTCTGCTGCTTCATCCACATAGTCTTGATCGTTTATGGTAAATACAGAGAACTCTGTATGGATCAAAACAATCAATTAAAACCAGAGTTTATCCAATTATTCAATGAAATAGACACAATACATCTAGATTTATTTCAGAGTATTCATTGTGCCTTAAGAAGTAACAGGCAGTACCAAACAGAAACAATCAAAATCATTGATATTTTAAAAGAACATGAGTTTTCAGAGGTACTCATTAGAGAGCATTTTCCAAGCATCTATCCTTTTTATCATCGCGAAATGGTCGAGAAAGCAGATCGTTATTATCAAAACTATCAGACTTTTTATCCTAAATTCTTGATTAACTTAATCACCGAAGTGAAAAGTGAAGATCGAATCTTTACCAGCTTAAAATTTCAATCAAGTGTTGAAAGCTCTGATACTTCAGTACACAGCGGAACAATGATCCATGCTGATATGGATGTAGAAAGGTCTGTATTCCATGAACAGGAATGATGAACATTCAGGCCTCCCATGTCGGGAGACCTGAATGATTTTCTTACTCTATCATTCTACGAGTGTTCAAATGTCCGCTGCCCGGCTTTGCCAATACTTCACCCTGTCGATAAACCGTGTTTCCTCGCACCAGTGTTTCTACCACTTTGCCTTTTAATCTTTTCCCTTCATACGGGCTGTGGATGCATTTGGCCTTGGCATAGGAATTGGCCCAGGTGTACGTCCATTCGGCATCCAGGTCGACCAGTACAATGTCTGCATCATTGCCCAGGTTCAGTGCGCCTTTGTGCGGCAGGTCGAACCGCCGGGCTGGTTGTGTCGCCATCAATTTCGCCAGTTGTTCCAGACTGACGCCCCGCTTGTGATAGCCCTCATCCAGCATCAGCGGCAGCATCAGATCCATCCCGCCAATCCCCGGCGGCATTTTCCAGATATTGTCGCCATGCTTCAGACGGTCTTCGTCGGTATAGGGCGTATGGTCAGTACCGATCATGTCGAACTCACCGGCCTTGAGCATCTCCCACAATAATTCACGATTTTCCGGACTTCTGAGCGGCGGATTGCACTTGGCGAAACCTCCGTGTTCTTCAAGATCCATGGTATCCAGCACGAGATAATGTGGACAGGTTTCCACGGTAACATCCACGCCCCTTGCCCGTGCCTGTTTGATCAGTGCTCGCGCCTTGATTGTGGATAAGTGACAGATATGCAGACGACACCCGGTGTGTTCTGCAAACAGGATGACGCGACTGATTGCTTCTACCTCGGCTATTTCCGGTCGCGCCTGTTCATGGGCTGTACCATTGAAGATGCCTTTCTCTTCGAATTCTTTCTGGCGATTAAACAGGATATCCGCATTCTCGGCATGCACGCCGACCAGACCACCAAAACGACTGATCTCTTCCATGGATTTCAGCAGGGCGTAATCCGGTGTATGTGGATAATCCGGGCTCGCATAAGGAATAAAGACCTTATAGGCAACACAACCACAGTCGTTCAATTCTTCATAGTGTCCTGTGGATTTCTCCGTCAGCGCCCCCCAGAACGCCACATCAACGACTGTTTTCTTTTCAACAATCTCACGCTTGTATTCAAAGGCTTCCCTGTTCGTGACTGGTGGTACGGAAAGCGGCATTTCAATCAATGTAGTGATCCCGCCTGCCGCCGCGGCCTGGGTGCCAGTGAGATAATCCTCCCGCTCCGGGTAATGCGTCGGCTCCCAGATATGGGCGTGGGGATCCACCATCCCCGGCATAACGACCAACCCGGTTGCATCAATTTCACGACGGGCGTCTGGCGCTGATTCATTGGTTGTGATGGCAACAATTTTGCCATCCTTCAGGGCAATCGCCCCATGAACGACACCGGTTTCCAATACCAGCTGACCATGCTTGATCACTGTGTCTACTTGCTGACTCATAACGGATTCCTTATCACTGTCTTTTACGGACAGCGCAGACAAAAACCACCCTGCCCCTTTTTACGGTTGTTATGTAAACCCTGTCAGAACACCGGCTTGATTAATTGGCCTGAACCGGGCTCTGCCGTTACCTCGCCGTCGCAAAAAACGGTATTGCCCCGAACCAGCGTTCGAACCACCTGCCCCCGAATTGCACGTCCTTCCCAAGGAGTGAGGGCGCTTTTCTGCTTGCCCACAGAACGTGTGCCGTCATACGTCCAGACATGGTCAGGGTCAGCCAGTGCAATATCGGCATCTAATCCAACCTGCAGCGCCCCCTTACGGTGGCCCAGGCCAAAACGGCGTGCCGGAGCACTGCACATCAAACGTGCCAGCACTTGCGGACGAAGCCCCCGCTGGTGCAGACCCGCATCCAGCATCAGCGGAAGCATCAGCTCAATGCCCGGCAGACCTGGAGGCACAGCCCAGATATCACCGTTATGCTTCAGGCGGTCGTCATCAATATAAGGGCAATGATCCGAGCCGAGCATGTTGATCTCGTCCTTAATCAGCATGTCCCAGAGAACTGCCTGATTTTCCCTGCTGCGAATAGGCGGGTTGCATTTGGCAAAGACACCCCAGCGATCCAGATCACTGTCGTCCAACACCAGGTAACTGGGCAGGGTTTCCACGGTCATGCTGACACCCCGGGAGCGGGCGTGACGAATCAGATCCCGCGCACGCCCACTGGAAAGATGGCAAATATGCACATCACAGCCGGTTTCTTCTGCGAACAAGGCAATCCGCGATATCGCCTCCATCTCGGCAATATCCGGACGGGACTGCAGGTGTGCCAGCCCACCATTGATGCCCGCTTTTTCCATGGCTTCCGCAGTGGCATCAATGATGTCCGGGTTTTCTGCATGGAAGCCGATGAAGCGGTTGAATCGCTGCATGACCTTCATAGCTTCGAGCAACTTGTAGTCGGTCAGTTTCGGCGCATCGGGATCTGTGGATAAAAACGTCTTGAACGCCACGCAACCGATATCGACCAGCTCTTCAATACGATCCAGATCATCGGCTGGCAACAACCCCCAAAGCGCGTAATCTGTGACGACCTTGCTGTTTGCAGTCTCATGCTTCAGCAAAAAGGCGTCACGTGTCGTTACTAACGGAATACTAAGGGGCATCTCTACCGTTGTCGTAACACCTCCGGCGGCCGCCTGGCAGGTGCCACTGTGGAAATCTTCACGGATATGTCCAGGACCCGGCTCCTTGAAATGCACATGGGGATCAACAACACCGGGAAACACCATCAGGTTTCTGGCATCGATGGTTTCACTTGCCGGCAGAACCACATCCGGTGCCGTGATAGCGGCAATACGCCCCTCTTTAATCGCGATATTGCCTTCTATACAGCCGGACTCAAGCACCAGGGTGCCGCCGGTAATGGCAACGTCCATCAATTCTGTGTGCGGTGACATAACAAGATCCCCCTATACAGCAACCGTGCTTACAACCGGCATCTGGACGACGCCGGTTATCAACTCAACATCAGAGGCCGAGCCCTATACCCAGGCTCTGCTGCAGCACCAGTGCAAGACTGGAGATCACCCCAAGCACCATCATCAGCGGGAAGTAGAAGCGAATCCATTTCGCGTATTCCACCTTGGCCAGTACCAGGGTGGCGACAAAGAAGCCGGAGGTCGGGAAGAAGATATCGGTCAGCTGACCACCCCAGGCGTTGGCAGAAACAATCACCTGTTGGGGGATATCCAGCAATGATGCCAGCGGTGATAACACCGGCATGGTGAGCACGGTCAGCGCTGTTGCGCCAGGCACGAGGAAGTTGAACAGGGACTGGGTCCAGAACACGCCCACAGCAGACAACGATGGTGGTGTATTGCGCAGGACATATTCGAGGTAGTATACCAGCGTATCAGTAATCACACCGCGATCCATCACCACCGCAATAGCGCTGGCCACACCGCACAACAATGCAGCGACCATCATGTCACGCATACTGGCGTTCAGGTCGTCACAAATCTGCTGGGGGCCTTTACCGGCAATCGCTGCTGCCGTCAGACCAATGAACAGGAACAGGCCACCAATCGCCTCAAATCCCAGGTTATTGATCAGGATCGCTGCAATGGCTGTCGGGAACATGATGAAGCAGGCATAACCGGCCAGAACCTGACGACGTGTCGCGTTTATTTCACCTTCCGGTTCCATCTCTGCCAGTTTCTGGCGCATGACCGTATCAGAATCCCGGCTCAGGCTCAGGTGCGGATTCGTTTTGACCTTCATGGCGTAACGCATGGTGTAGAGCACAGCCACTACCACCACGATAAGCAATACAAGGGCCCGGAATCCGGAACCGGAGAACATCTCCAGCTGGGCAATCTGTTGCCCGACACCGACAGAACCGGGGATGGTCAGACCATAAGTGAACCCCATGCAAGGCCCCAGCAGGGAGACTGCCATGGCCGTCATGCCGTCGTAACCCAGCCGGTAAAACAGGGGTAACAATATCGGGAGATACGCCAGCGAGAGTTCCGGCACCCCGATAAATGCCCCCAGGGTACTGAACAGCACCATGAGAATCGGGATGATCATGATCGCCTTGTCGCCCACGCTGTCGGCCAGCTTGTGGACGCCCAGGTCGATCAGGCCAGCGCGCTTGATCAGGCCCATTCCGCCACCGACCATGAAGGTCAGGAAGACAATGGAGGCGGCTCGCTTGAGCCCATCCGGTACGGCGGTCACCAGATCCATGAAACTGACCGGACTTTGCTCGACCCGATGGTATGAGTCCGCCACCACGAACTCCTTGACGCCATGGGCTGTCTCCACAGTCTCTCGCTCATACATACCCGCAGGGATGATGTAGGTCAGTGCCGCCATCACAAGGATGAAAATCGCCAGGACAATGTAGATGTCCGGCATCTTGAAGGATTTCCTGGGTTTCAACTCAGACATGGGACGCCCCTCGCATTGCTAACAATAAATTTTATAATTGCTAGCAAATATACGCCGGATGCCGTCCTGATCCTTGAGGTAGATCAAATAAGCGATGGATACCAACATCTTCCGTTTACATGGCTGATAGCACTGCAAGGTTCTCCGCTTATGTTTCACTTTCCTTAACAGCCTGCCAAAGTCATCAACTAAACTGATTCATACACCATTTGCCAAGGACTGCCGGATGCCACCCGTAAGGAAAACAAGTAACCATGCCCCGGTTCAGCGTTCAAAAGCCGAAGATCAGGCATTATCAGTAAATAAAAAGGCAGGCAGAACGGTTACCAATACCGGAGAACGCTTCCATCTCCTGAAAAGTCTTTGGCGGTCTATCGTTAACTTTTTTACCTGCCTGAAAAATCGACTGATTCAAAGCACAGAGCCGACGGTGTCCATCAGAATGGGTGTATTGAATAACGATACCCAAAGACACCTCAGCCAAGTCATCAATGCACTCGCCACTGGAGATTGCGAACAGTTTTTAGCGTCAACCTCAGCAGCAAGAATCGCTTTACAGCAACAGACGGGTGACAAGTACGATTTGGGACATTACATCGGAGAATTAACAAATCTGTTTGAAACCATAAAAGATGACCAGCACACCTATGATGCACTCGTTACACAATTAAGCAATTCAGCAATTAAGCAATTCAGCAATTCAGCAATTCAGCAATTCAGCAATTCAGCAATTCAGCATCCAGGCTACATAAACTGTGTGGCGTCATGGAATTCATCGGTGGAGACGTGCGCAATTGGTCACGTGAAGAAGGCATCCTTATATCACTCGCTTATGCCACGACAAGTGTGGTGGTAGAAGAGATTGTAGGTGCTGAACAGGCACAGGCGCTGTCAAAATCCTGGGGTAAATCTGTTCTCAATCAAAACATTTATCAGGAATTGTTAAGTCAGATCCGACGGCACGCTGCATGATAGACTTTTACCCCCTTGAGCTAACACAAAAACATTCTGCATTATCACTCCACACCGTTCACTGGCTGATACTTTAAAATTGGCAGGTATTCAGCCTGCCAATTAAACACTTGCTGCGACGTTTAAAATGGTCCAAGTTCAATCATCCGGGCAATCACCAGACCCATCGTAGCTGTGGTGAGAATCGCGAGGAATAATGGAAAATAGAACTTGATCCATTTCGCCAGGCTAACCTGCCCAATCACCAATATGGCAACGAAATAGCCAGATGTCGGGAACAGAATATTCGTGATGCCATCCCCCCAGTGGGTTGAAAGCACCACCACCTGCCGGGTCAACCCAACCAGGTCTGCCAGGGGAATCAGAATGGGCAGGGTAATCAGCGACTGGCCGCTGCCGGATGGGACCAGAAAGTTAAACATTGTCTGAACAAACAACATGCCGACAGCCGTAAATGCCTGGGGCAGATGCCCCACCCACTCCGCCAGGTGGAAGACGATGGTATCCATGATATTCCCGGATTCCAGAATCACTGAAACCCCACGGGCAATACCGCAGATCATGGCACCGACCAGGATTTCCCTGAAAGACTCATTAAAATTCGCACAAATTTTGTTCGGCGAGAAACCCACCAGCAGGGAGGTAATCACCGCCATCACCACAAACAGGCCAGAGATTTCATCAAAGCCCAGGGCAAACTTCAAAATGGAAGCGATCACACCCACAAACATGATCAGGGTCGCAATGCCTGCAAAACGCTGACGAGAGGTAAACGTCTCTTCACTGCTATCTGCCGCCAGCGTTTGCCGTAACTCCTGATCTACCTCGAAATTACTGCCAGACGCCGGGTTAGCCTTAACCCGTGCGGCATAGCGCATGATGTACCAGGCACACATAAACTGAACCAGGAAATAGAAAATAGCGCGGTACCAGGCGCCGGAAAACATCGGCAGGTCAGCCAGCATATGACCAATCCCCACGGTGGCCGGCGGCGTAATCCCAAATGCAAAGCCCAGTGTTGTAGCGCATAACACGAGACCGGTAGCGGTAATGGTGTCATACCCCAGTTTCAGCATCAGCGGCAAGACAATGGGCAGGTAGGCAATACCCAGTTCGGGTGTCCCGATGAAGGCGGCGATCAGGGAGAAAATCCCCATCAGAACCGGGATCAGCAATTCTGTTCGCCGGCCCAGCACCCGCATCATGGCATTGATGCCCATGTTGATCACACCGGTTTTACGGATGACGCCCACAGCACCACCCACCAGCAAAGTTAAAAACACGACGCTGGACGCTTCTCGTAAACCCACAGGAATGGCAGTCACCACATCCATGATGCCGACCGGCGTCTGCTCCATAACCTGGTAAGAACCGGGTACCACCGATTCCCGCCCATTAGGCAGCACTTGTCGCTCATAAGAACCTGCCGGGACAATCCAGGTAAGAAAAGCCACAAGCACAATAAAGCTGAACAAAATGACGTAAATATCCGGAAATTCGAAACGCTTTTTCCGAGACGATATCGTTTTCTGAACAGGAACGGTGGACGAAATGATCGGCATGACTATCTCCGTCTACGGCTAGTTTTGGTCAGATACCGCCACCCTTCCCGGCAGTTGTTTGTGGTTTCCATTCCGCTTCCGGTATCCAGCGAAATCCATGTCAGGCGTATCCCCATTACGTGCCCGTGACGTCAGCACATCGTCACACATCCAGCATTGCTCGATTGAGCCGTCAGTGGCACAGGAAGGCCTACAGCCCTTCATGCTCTGCAACACGCACCCAAACCTGCTAACAAGTTGCTTATATTTTGTTAGCATTTTGATAAGTAAATCCTCAGCAAACCATGAGACAGGTCAAACAACTTCCGCCTTGTTTCTTGCCAGAATCTATGGATGAAGCAAAGCAAAAAGGTCGCACAGTGGAACAAACACGCTAAAAACAGTGTGTTAAGGCACGCAAATTCATTGCTAGCAATGGATAAGGGCATACCGGTGATCCACTTTTAATCGCGCGACTGCCCCCACAACAAACTGAAGCCGCTTCAGGCCGAAACAGGAAACCATCACCATGGCAGTACCGACCATCAAACCCGAGCGCTTTCTGGCGGATCTTCAGACCCTGCGTCAGTTCGGTGGCCAGGGACATGGCGTGGTCAGGCAATCCTTCTCTGAAGCCGACATGGCATCCCGTCGCTGGCTTCAGACGCGAATGGACGAAGCAGGCCTGACGTCAAAGATCGATGGCGTTGGCAATGTCATCGGCTACGCCCGAAAACCAGGTCGTGCCTTATTGATGGGCTCTCACACCGATACCCAGCCGGAAGGCGGCTGGTTGGATGGCGCCTACGGCGTGATCGCCGCCCTGGAAGTCGCCAGGGCGCTTGATGAATGCCCCGAAACCCGCCACCTGGCGCTGGATATCGCCTCCTGGGCGGACGAAGAACACACGTACCATGGCTTCCTGGGCAGCCAGGGCTTCCTCGGCCTGCTTGACCAATCCGTGCTCTCAACCGCCACACGCAATGATGGGCATCCCTTATCCCGGGCGCTGGCCGATGCCGGCCTGAATGGCCAGCCGGACCATTATGATCCGTCGCGTTACATCGGTTACCTGGAAGCGCACATTGAACAGGGCCCGCGGCTTGAGCTGGCCGGGAACCAGGTCGGTATCGTAACAGGCATCGTCGGTTGCCGAACCCTGGACATCACCTTTTGTGGCGAAGCCAATCATGCCGGCAGTACACCCATGGACAGACGTCGGGATGCGGGTAAGGCACTGTTTCGTTTTGCGAATCAGATGGATACGGTGCTGGCCAGCATGGCGGCAGAATTCACCGTCTGGACCATTGGCAGGGTGCAGTTCTATCCCGGCTCTGCCAGCGTGATTCCCGGCAAAGCCTTCATGCGGCTGCAATACCGGGATACCAGCAGGGACTTACTGGAATTGATGGAAACGGCGGTACGGGATCTGGCGGCACAAATGGCCGCTGAACTCGGCGTAGAAATCCGTGTTCAGCGGCAGCCGGAAACAGAGCCGGTATTAATGAACGAGGTGATGCAGGAAGCGTTAGCCAAGGCGGCAGAACAACACGTTGGGCCACGCTGGATGAAACTGCCCAGCGCCGCCCTGCATGATGCCAACATGTTCGGTCAGGTTATGCCCAGCGCCATGCTGTTTGTGCCCAGCATTGGTGGCATCAGCCACAATTTCGCCGAGGATACCCAACCGGAAGACCTGGTAGCGGGCTGTCAGGTGCTGGCCACAGCGGCCGCGCGCATCATTGCGACACAGCAATAATCCACAGGCCAGCCATTTCTATTGGCCTCATAGGTCAATTAATGGCTGGTCCGTGATTCTTCTCCGCCATTATTCATGGCTTCGACTTTAGCCGCATTCTTTTTCATCTTGGCGATGGCGGACGCCTCATGACTGAAACGGACCTGCAGGCGTCGCTTCTGCTGCTGCAGCTTGTAACACTCCAAGGCCATGCGCAGTAGTTCGCTTTTGCTGACGCCCTCTTCTTTGGCCAGTGTGCTGACCTGGTCGATGAATTTCTGGTTCGCGTTGATCGTGATTACTGCCATGTCGTTATTCTCCGTGAATAGGTTTAAGCCCCATTGATATCACGGTCTGAAAGGGGAATGCATAACCCCATTGTCAGTATGACTAACTACGACGTTGGTCTAACCATCCAATCGACTTATCCACAACAAAAAAGCCCGTGCAGCCGGCACGGGCAATTCACACTATCAGGACATAGACAAACGTTCGTTGTTACACAGCATCAAAGCGATATCGCCCCTTCCTGTTCCAGCGCCAGCCACTCTTCCGGGGTATGACCGATGGGTATCATTACATGTTCGCGATAGGCCGGACGATTGCACAGGTTGTCATACCAGCGGCTGACATGGGGCAGGTCAGGACGCAGGATATCCAGGTAAAAATACCGGAAGGCTGCCGCCCCCAACGGGATGTCTCCCATAGTGAACTGATCGCCGGCAATATAAGGGTTCTCTGCCAGATGATCGTCCAGAACCTTAAAGCTCTCACCCAGCTTGCGCGCCAGATGACTGATCTTGTCCGGATCACGGGCATAGGGTTCGGTTCTGACCGTTGCCATGAACAGGGGACCCAGTTGACGATCAATGGTACTCAACTGCCAGTCCATCCAGAGATCGGCCAGGGAACGGATCTTCAGATCACCGGGAAACAGGTCTCCATAGCCGTAAGCACTGGCGAGATAACGTACCACCGTGTTGGACTCATACAGACAATGCCCATCATCCTGAATGACCGGCACCTTGCTGTTGGGGTTCATCGTTCGGAATTCCGGTGTATCCAGCTGGCCGAAGGAACCACCAACATCCCGACGTTGATACGCCAGATCGAGTTCCCCTATGGCCCACATCACCTTCTGGACATTGCCGGAATTACGGCGTCCCCACACGGTCAGCATTGTTTCACTCTCCCCTAATAATCACGGCATGCCTCATCAAAGCTCGACGGATACTAACAACGATATTGATGGGTTAGATGGGCATTTCAATGGCAAAAAATGACAACGGGGAGGCTCTTGACCTCCCCGTTTCAGGTCAGGTTGGATTAATTCACACCAACCACAGAGGCCAACAACGCCATCCGTACCGCTACAGAGAACTCGATAGCCTTGAAGTAAACTTCGTGGGCGGTCTGGTCGATCACATCATCGAACTCGCCCGGGTTACGAGGCAGGGAGTGGTGGATACCCACGGTCTTGCCGGTCTTGCGCTTGACGTTTTCCAGCATCTCCAGCGAGATGTAGTGGTTGTTCAGCTTGCGCATGAAGTCTTCACGGTTGGGGTCGTCTTTCTTCACGGAGCAGCCGGGCAGGTAAACCAGGTCGGCCTTCACGTCGGCGAACAGCTCTTCGTGCTGCTTGCGATCCAGGTCGACGTGCTCTTCCCAGCGTGCGCCCATGGCGTTCAATTTACGACGAATGACTTCTGGTGTGCGCAGTTCGCTGGTGCCGGTATAGACAATCTTCGCACCCATATTCGCCAGCGCCAGGGCAAAGGACTGACCAGAGCGGGCACGGGACAGGTCCGGTGAAGAAATCACAACGGTCATGTCATCAAAATTACCATCAAACGCGCGGTAGCAGGTATAGCTATCCAGTAGACCCTGAGTCGGGTGGGTCACATGGCCATAGCCACCGGAAATAATCGGGGAAGAGTCACTGCCCAGACGCTCCAGCGTTGGTAACACTTCACCGTCGTCCGGATGACGCATCACGATGACATCGGCGTATTTGGATGTTACGCGTAGACTGTCGTATAAACTTTCATTCTTGGCAGCGGACGAGTTGTGCATCGGATCCGCTTCGGTGATGACCTTGCCGCCGAGACGAATCATCGCATCTTCATGGCTGCAACGGGTACGTGTGGAGGGCTGGAAGAACAGGGTGTACAGCGCTTTCCCTTCCAACAGGTTCAAACCGGTGCGCATGAACGGTTCCAGCATTTCCGCCGCCTTGAACAGATGCGTGATCTGCTCACGGCTGAAATCATCAAGGAACGTGATATTGCGGCCTTTCATGCCGGTGGCGTCGAGGTGGTCACGGATATCCCGGGCTTTGAAGTCTGCAGTAATGGCCATGATGAAAACTCCTGAATGGTCAGAATAAATTTGGCGTTATTGGTATTACAGGACTTGCTTCAGCCCGGCGGCCGGCTCCTCCCCGGCGCCGGGCGGGAAATCAGATGTCTACGTCGCGGTTACAGTCCTTGGAGTAGATATACGTCAGTCGTCCACGGCCTGTGGCATACACCGCCTGCTGGGTGAAGGGTCCGAACCACATGAAGTCTTCCGCCTGAACCTGCACCCAGTCTTCGCCGAGCAGATAAAGACCTTCACCTTCAAGCAGGTAGGCACCGTGCTCCTGGACATGGGTTTCAACAAACGGATGGCTGCCGGAAGGTTCAAAGCTGAGAATGTGCATGTTCATGTCGAAGCCCATTTCAATGGGCAGCAGATCGCGGATGAACACGTTTTCCATGTCATCGTAAAAGACTTCTTCGATATCGTTGGCATTGCCAAAAACGGTGCGGGCACTTTGTCCTTCAAGGGGGATGTAGCGCTGCTTATAGAGCAGTACGCGAAGCGGCTTATCACCAATATTCTGGAATGACAGCGCCTTGTCAGCCGGTGCGAAGGCATAGCCGCCCTGGGTCAGGGTCTGTTCTTCGTCGCCTACGCTGACTTTCAGGGACCCATCACCATCCATGAAGTAAACAAAGCTTTCGATCATTTCTTCACTGGCAAAGGGCTTAGTGGTACCGCCATCGGGCTGCACAGTACCGACATACTGCACAAAGCTGGCGCCCATTTTTGGGGAAGCCACAATGGTCAGCGCACAGCCGTCAAAACCGGGAATGGAATTGATGACACGTCCTTCCGGGGCAACGACCGCATACACACCGTGTTTGATCACTGAGCGGTTTTTTAACAGACCATCTGGGTATCCCATGACACTTCTCCACTACTTTGATTTTCGTTGATACACACAGAAGTCTGTAGCGCCCCTCCAGATTGCTAACAATCCTGCGTGCTTTTGTTAGCGACTATACGCCGGAATGGCGGCTAAACCTTGAGGCAGATCAAAACAATGACCGTGGTCTGCGTAAATTTACGGTAAGCAACGCAAAGCAGCCTGCCAGCCTTAATGGCTGTCAGGCTTCAAATGGACGGGTAGGTAGACGAGGAAGATAACGAACGGTAAAAGCAGGCAGCGGACAGGTATACCTGCGTTAACAGGCGGCCAGCATCTCGGCCAGATCCAGGTTCTGGGATGGTTTTTCTTCCAGATGGAGACGGTTACGGATCTCGTCCAGGTGGCTCCCCATAAACTCGGCGGCGGCATCATGCTGACGTTCACTGATCAGGCGAATCAACATATGGTGATCGTCTGCGGAGCAAGAGGCATCGGCAATGGCTTCATACAGGCCAATGATGAGTGAGCTTCTTGCCACCAGCTCATCCAGCAGCTTAAGCAAGGTGCCGTTGTCGGCAATACGGGCAATTTCCAGGTGAAATTCACCGGAAAGACGCACCATGTCCGGCCGTGAACCCTTGCGGATGGCTTCATCTTCTTTCGCGCTGATTTTTTCCAGCCGCTTGAGCCCCTTGCTGTCGATACGATCAATGGCCTGACGCACCAGGCCTATTTCAATAATACGACGTGCGTCAAATACCTCGCGGGCTTCCTGCTTGCCTGGCTGAGCCACGCAGGCCCCTTTGTTGGTCTGGATAACCACCACATTACGGTATGACAACTCCACCAGCGCATCACGCACATGGTTACGGTTGGCATTCAGGGTTTCAGCCAGCCGGGTTTCCACCAGTCGGGTGCCTGCCGGCAGGCGTTGCTCGATGATCGCTTTGTAAATGGTATTGACGATGCGGCTGACTTCGCGCGCTTTGAACGTAGGCATGACTTTCTCGAAGATCAGTGAACCAAATGCTGATCAGCACCCGATCAGCTACCACGCATTGTAGAAAATTGTTAGCAAAAAGTGGAGTGATTCCTGCATTACCGCCAGGTTAACCGATGGCTCCCCGGCGATAATGTTTTGATGTGATCAGGGCGTCAGTAGGTCAAGAAATAGTTCTGAATAGCATCCCGATCCGTGGTCTTGGTCAGCGCCAGTTGCAACAGCACCCGGGCTTTCTGGGGATTGAGGTGCAATGACGCAATAAAACCGTACTGCTCATCATCGACTTCACCCGCCATCGTGGTGGAACCACTGTTTGCACGGGAAGAACGCACGACTCGAACGCCGTCACGGCTGGCGTTGACCAGGGCATCCAGCACATCACAGTGAATGTTGCCGTTACCCAGCCCGGCGTGAACGATACCCTGGTATCCGGCGCCAACATACGCGTTGACCGGCAGCGGGGAGCAGTTGGAGTATCCGAAAACAATGCCCACCTGTGGCAGCTTGTCGAGGCCGGATACATCGAACTCTGACGTCATGGTGTGATGCATTTCAGGACGACGCTGGAAGGTCACAATGCCATCATGCACATAGCCCAGGGGACCGAAGTTTGGCGCCTGGAAGGTATCCACACCGGAGGTGTGCATCTTGGTGACATCGCGTGCGCCAAAGACGGTGTCATTCATGACCACCATCACACCCCGGTCAACCGCTTCCGGTGAAGCCGCCGTCACGGCCGCGTTATACAGGTTCAGGGGACCATCCGCACTGCGGGCAGTCGCCGGACGCATGGCGCCTGTCAGCACTACCGGCTTGTTCGAGTGTACGGTCAGGTGAAGGAACCAGGCGGTCTCTTCCATGGTGTCGGTGCCATGGGTGATGACGATGCCGTCGATGTCATCCTGAGCCAGCACGGCGTTAATCCGTTTGGCCAGGGTCAGCCAGACCTCGTCGGACATATCCTGGGAGCCAATACTAACCACTTCCTCGCCGGTGATATCCGCCACGTCGTGCAGCTCCGGCACTGCCTCCAGCAGCTGCTGAACACCGAGCTTGGCCGACGTATAAGCACCACCGGTCTGGGACTGACCTTCGCCGGCAATGGTGCCGCCGGTGGTCAGGATGGCGATCCGGGATCTCTCTGTTTTTTGCATTCCTGGAACCTGAATAACGAATGAATCCTGAAACCTCTGGGCCTGAGTCATCCTGGATGACAGGGTAATCAGACCGGGTTCCCCCCGATATGCCCCGATCATAGGTCAGGAAAACAGCTATTCCTATACGTGTTGACTACCCGAACCGACCCGAAAACCCTCTGGCTAACTTAGTGATAGCAGATCAGACGCTCTCTGCGGTGTTTACGATTAAAAGCCGGAACGATTGTTGAAATAGCTATAAAACCCCTGTGTATAACTATCTAAAATTATAATGAAGCGGACGCAAGGACATGGCGATTCATGCCCAAAATAGTGAAACATGGGATTACAAACGCTCCCCGGGAATACATCAAGAACCGGAAAGCAAAACAGTCCTTTTTTAGACTACGCGGGCTCACAGCGCTCAAGCGAGCATTGCACCACTTATTCAGAGGGAAATCCTCTAAAACACCATCGGTCCGGACACACGAGAGAAAAACAACACCACTTCCCGGCCTGCCGCCACCGACCAGCCAATTCCAATTCATAAAATCGATGGGTACAGGCAATTTTGGGAAGGTCTGTGAAATCAGGGAATTCGGGACAGGTCGTCACCTGGCCGCCAAATTTGCCAGCGCCGATGCCAGTCGACAGGCCACGCTACACGCCGAGATACAGAACGAACGGGACATCATGGGCATTCTGAGCAAACCAGGACATCCCAATCTGACCACACTGCAAGGCACATTGTCAGAGAACAATGTTACCTATCTGCTGATGGACCTGGGTGGCCCATCCCTGAGCTCGCACCTCGCAGCGGGCAAACGATTCACACCCACCCAGGTCGCCAGCCTGATGAAGCAACTGATTTCCGGTATCGGTTATATGCGCAGTCAGTCCATACAGCACAATGATATTCGGGCAGATAACCTGCTGTATGACGGAAATGTGCTAAAAATCTGTGATTTCGGAAGGGCGACCAAAATGGGAATACTCCAGCCAACGGTCGTGCTGAATTACATGCCTCCAGAGGTCCTGTCCGGATGTCGCAGCCACAATCTCGACATGTGGTCTGCCGCCTGTCTGATGGTTGAGCTCCTGCTGGGCGAGCAACTGGTTACCCGCCAGCAACTCAATGTCAACGATAACAACCACATACCATTGAGCAGAGGCGACAGGAATCAGATGATACGCCGTCAGATCACAGAAGCGGCACAGCGGATTGAAGCCTGTGCCGGCAAAGATGCCGCGCAGCTGTTCCGTGGCATGACCAGGCTCATGAAGTCTCGTATTACACCGGAAGAGGCCCTGAAAAGCCCCTTCCTGGCATGGCTCCCTACGACTGCGGTTTAGGCTAGCTCTGCACTGGCATCGACAATACGGTTCCAGTCAATTTCACCCGCATGCAGCCGCTGCCCTGCCATGAAATAAAGAATCTGCCCCGGTGTTACCGGGTAGTCCGCATCCGGGTTCAACACCAGGTCATCCCCTGTCGCGCTATTGGCAACCCCAAAGAGCAACGCATCATGCTGCTGCTTGAACCACTGCAGCAAGGTACTGAAACGGCAGGCAACAAATGACGGCGGCACCGTCATGCTGTACTGGGTCGGCCCGGAGAGGGTATTGAGCAACTGATTCTGCACACGAGAAGAACCGGGATCCTGAGAGGAACGCACCAGCATCTCGATGGAGATATTGGCATGGGTTTCCACCTGGGGGGCATGCACAGAAAGCAGGTCCGCCATTTCCCTGCTTTCAAAATGGCTGACCACATGCGCCGGGGTACCATAACCGGTGACAGCTAACGACACCGTTAGTGTATTGTCATCATTCATGCCGTAGATAATGACACGGTCAGCATCACTCAGCGCCGAACGGGTAAAGCAGTCCTCGGAAGTCAGGCTCTCGGAGCGGACAAAATGTACCTGGCCCGGCATGGGGTTTTCCATATCATCGGCTGCACACAGAACCACATCACGCTTCTGCCGCTTACGATCACCGAAGATCAGCTCCAGCATGCGCCGGGTGCGCTCATGGTGCCAGCCAAGAATCACGATATGTCCCTTCAGCTGCCCGCTGAAATCGGCTCTCCCCTTCACGTTTTTTCTCCAGTAATTAACAACAACCGACGTCAGCTTACCGATAAAGCCGGCAAACAGAACCACGCCCCCCGGCACCAGCAGGATACTCGCCAGTACACGCCCCGTTAAGGTCACCGGGGAAAAATCCCCATAGCCAACCGTACTGGCGGTTACTAGGTAAAAGTAAAAAAACACATCCGGCTGTACCAGCGCATATTCACCGGCCAGCGCCAGCAACCCCCAGGACAGGAAAAAGTGCACCAGCAAGACGACGATCAACGCCAGCCAGCTCAGTCTGAGCAGCTGCAGGTTGAGAAAACGCATCATACGACCAACTGTATGCATAAATAGCAGGCCCCTTGGCTGTCAGCGAAATAGCTAACTATCCGGAAATCAGTCGGTTATTACAATGTCGCTAACCATCATGAGGTGACGGTGTTGTATAGGTGGCCAATCATAAGGCCCAGGGGAACCTACACGGAACGGCTCAATGGGAACTTAACGGACAACGGAGCATCCAAGATGCGTAATCCGATCAGCACATAATATGGCTGATTACCAACCCGTGCCGCATCGGCCAACAGACAGTCACCTATGGAGATGAAAATGGAAAAAAATGCTTTTATGCGCCCTGAATCACCTCCCCCCTATAGGGAAAGGGAAAGCGATCCCGTCCTAAGTCGCCAGACTTTCCCCTCACCACCGGCTTATTCCGGAGAGGGATCTCCACTACCTCCTAAGCAGCATCCAGATGAGCCACCGCCAGCCTACAACGGACACTCTGTAAGCGCCCATGCTCCCCAACCTCAACAAATACCTCCTCCGGCATACGGTGCACAACAACCAGAAGCACGTCATCTGTGTGACTATTGTTGCTTTGCACTAAAAGTTGCCATCACTCCCTTGGTGTTTGTACTCGGAACAGGATTTGGTGCCATCGTTGGCTTGATTGGAGGATTCATTGCTGGCTTTGGTTCTGCATTTGAACATTGCTTGGATAATGAATGCACCCTTTGTTGCACGCTGACCTGTCTACCATTGGTCATTATGTCAGCCACCATCAGAGGAGCAATAGTAGGCTGTGTTTTCGCCGTTGGAGGGTTAGTGTCTGGCGGGTATCTGTGTTGCTATTATTGCTTATGGCACCCTGATGAAATGGAACAACGACTAAATAGACAATAATGATGCATCACGTACGTTATTCCCCCAGACAACCAACGAAGCTATTGATGATACGCTACAGACAGTGCACCTAATTCCCAGGAAACAGCGTGCGCTTTTTAATTAAAAATACTCTCAGATCATACGTATCAAATATCTATTGCTTCAATGGGAACTTAACAGCCAGAGGAGAGTCCATACACGCAAGAATCTATTCGACATTTAACATTGGGTGGCTGGCATAGGTGGGTGAGCCCCGCACTACCGAGTCACGGATGGAGGTGCCAATGAACAACAGACCCGTGGGATCACATGCTCCTTATACCCCTCCTGCTGGAGGAATACCTCGTTCTGGTGCCAGGCAGACTCCTGACGAGCCACCGCCCCCTTATGCTCCTCCAAATGAAGGACAACCTGAATCTGCCCCCCCTCAAAATCCTAACACGCCGGATGAGCCGCCACCCGCTTATCCTTATCGGTCACTCCCCTCGATACCAAACGCGTTACGAGAAGATATACGGAGGAATCCAGCACCGCCGTCCCTCGCACCGCAGCCACCCGCTTATAGTGAAAAAGATCCACACGGGTATAGACAAGCAAATCCACCTCCCGAGTACAGGCGAGAGCTACCAGTGGATCGTCGTCATATAGCGGCACGTCAAGCCAGACATGCTCCTCCAGTTAACTATGTGAATCAACCACCACCGGGGGCGGGTGGGATGCACGCAGCAGATTGCTGCTGCATTGTACTGAAAGTTATTATCACCCCCATCGTATTTATCATCGGGACAGCATTCGGGGCAATCTATGGTCTGGTTTGTGGTCTTATTGCCGGCGCGTATGCCGGTTATCAAATTTTCTGTGACCCCGACTGTTGTGGCCCCTGCTGCAGGTATCTATGTTGTCCGTGCATCGTATTGATGACGGCATTGTTTTCAGTCAGCTTTGGATATCTCTGTATTTATGAAGGGGCGATACTCACTGGTTACCTTTTTTGTAACTCCCTGTGGAATGATGAGGGTATTTTCTACTATCACCCAGGAATCTCTATACCACTCCTTCCTCTGCCGACTGTTGTATGTACCCGGCCATAAATATTCTGTCATTTTATAAGGACAAATTGCACCAAGGTACATCTACTGTTTGCGTATTATATGACCTGATAATTTTCAGGAAGTTTCAGTTAAGATGAAATTTGTTCAGCCAGTCTCTGATGTTGAGAGAGCCAACCTTAACGAACTGTACAGAAATCATCCGAAACACCAGGTCAGAAGAAGGGCTCATGCCATTCTGAGCAGTCTGGAAGGTTTTGCGGTTAACGATATCAGCCGACTCTTCAACGTTGACAGGAATACTGTCTGCACCTGGTTACAGCTTTGGGAATTGAAGGGGGTTCCGGGCCTCCTTCAGCGTCACAGACCCGGTCGCCCTTGCATACTGGTCCCGGTTGATGTGAAAAGGCTGGCAGAACTGGTAAAAGACGAACCCCGCCAGATCAAAGTCGCCAGTGCCCGACTGGCTTCAGAAACCGGTAAGAGCTTCTCATTGCGAACGGTGACGCGCACGCTAAAAAAAACTGAATTTGACGTATAAGCGATGCCGTCGCTCCTGCAAACACAAACGCGACCAGAAGGCATTTGAGCAGAGATATGCCATTCTTAAGGCGTTTCTTGACGCAGAATCGAAAGACCAGTGTTCTCTGTATTATTTTGATGAATCCGGATTCAGCCTGATCCCTAATGTGCCTTATGCGTGGCAGGAGATCAGCGAAACACTGGCTATTCCTTCACAACATTCCCGGCGGTTGAATGTGCTGGGTTTCCTGAGTCAACGTGGTGAGCTGCATTACTCTGCCACAGAAGGGAAGGTGACCAGTGAGGTCGTCATCGCAGCCTTCGATGATTTTATTCAACAGACAGATGACGACAAACCACGCGTTATTGTCATTGATAACGCTTCCATGCATACCAGCCGGTTATTCCGGGAGGCGCAGGATAAGTGGCTGGAGAAGAATGTGCATATTGTCAGGCTGCCAACGTATTCACCAGAGCTCAACCTGATCGAAATACTATGGAGAATGGTTAAGTATTACTGGGTAAATTTGTCAGCCTATGTTGACTTTGATTCTCTGAAAGAGGAAGTGATACGAGTACTGAATGACTACGGTACCAAATATGAGATTAATTTTGTCTGATTACTTAGATGTCTTACACTAAGAAGAAAGCCTGCACCAGACAGGCTTAAAGCTTTGATATTTTCTATTCGGTATGAGAATAAAAAGAACCCAGTCGTTATAGGGTATCTGATAACAATATCAGTTTTTCTTCTATCCACGAAAAGCTGCAATAAAGCCATATCTATTTCCCCAAAAACCAATGCCGTTAGAGAACTATTTTTCCATTAACCAGTCTTTATTAGCAGTAATAATATAATGTTTGATAATTACCGCAAACAATACATGCTCAACCATCGATTAAATACACATCGTACGTTTGACTTAAACACGCTGTATTTTATGGAAAGTGATAATGACTTTAATAGTCTTTCAATACGGCCTGTCGAACTTTTTCCAGACAGCTTTTGTCCAAACGTGTATCTAATAAATATTTCTTTTCATCAAAGAATAACAATTTCCGACTGAATCCAAGCACTCACATTCAGAGGTTTGTTATATTATGCATCGCAATATCGAATGGCTAACCCCCAGTAGCTCAGAGCCTCATGAGCTACGTCCCCCTCAGCAAGGTACAACCCGGTTCGCCGGTATCCCAGTTGAACAAACTGAGTCCCAGAACCTCGAGCAACCACAGACGGAACATCACAACAGAGATTGCAAGGCCTTGTGTCTTTTCGTTTGCAGGGTTGTGGCTACTGTACCAGTCTTCGTGGCAGGCACTGTATTTGGCACTATCCATGGTATAGTGTGCGCTCTGGTGCTGTCATTAGAAGTAGCCTGTATATATTTCACTCACTGCTGTGAGGATTCCTTGAAGACATGTTGTATAACATCCCCCTGTCAAATGCTTGCCTGCTTGATAGTAACAACAATGGACATCGGAATAATTATGTTCTGTGTTCCAGTGACTGGATTTTCTTTAGGTGGTTATAATGCATGCTTACTCTTATGGAATGAGACCAGCGTTGACGAAATGACCATAACGCATAAAGGAATGACACAGCTGAAACTGATAAATTCATCAATGAACCGGTATGTTAATGAGCGTTTTGACGAAATAATTAGCAGCGTTGAAGAAAGATCAAATAATACCCCCTAAACAAAAAAACAATAGCGAATATGCCATAGACTTAAAGCACAAACAGGCATATATATCTGTTATTTAAGAAGCAACGCCAAGCCTATCACGAACAATATTGAAAGCGCACAAATCCATGAGATTAAAAAAAACGCCTCCGGGCAGAGGCGTGAAGGGGGTTTACAATGCCTGTCGGGGGACATGTCGCATTTGCCGTTTCATCCTATCAGGTACAACCTGAACTCTCGCTGAACGGAATATATAGTCACCATGGCAACGCATCACCATTTGCGTGGCGGAAACAGCCGCTGGTTTCAGACGTCAGTTCCTCTATACGTTGAGCCAACCCGGCAGCGGCCTCTTCCGGCGTCACATCGCCCGAAAATTTCACCATGCGGGTCTGAACAAAACCGGGATGCAGCAATGCAACAGAAATCCCCTGTGGCGCCAGGTCATGGGCCAGGGATACCCCGATAGCATTCAGCGCAGCCTTGGAGGCACGGTAACCGTAATAGCCCCCAGAACTGTTGTCCCCCATGGAACCCATCCGACTGGTGATCATGATCACCTTGCTGCCTGACGTCAGGTTACCCAGCAGCTGCCAGGTGATCCGCAGCGGCGCCAGGGTATTAACGTTGAACTGCCGCTTTACCTCGCCAAAATCCATATTCTCAAGTGATTCCGATGTGAATATCCCGGCATTATTGATCAATATATCAATCGTTTGATCACCGATCTCATCGGCCAAACGTGAGACATCGGCCGCCTCGGACACATCAATACCACTGATGACCTGATGGGCAATCGACTCCAGTTCGGCAGAACTACGCCGGCAAACACAAATAACCTGATCGCCCTGTGCCACGTAATGGCGAGTCAATTCAAGACCGATTCCCCGGTTTGCTCCGGTGATGACAACCGTTCTGTTCATGAATCCAATCCTCTTAGGCCTGTATCCTGATCATGTGCGTGCCTTATGGCGGGAGTCCGATAGACTGGCCGCACAAACATAAATCACACAAAAACTTATCCCAGACTATCAGAAACACTAAGCGGTTGGTTACCGGAACCAACCGAAAGTCACAAACTGTTTTCGCCCTGTTCGGTCTTATAACCAATACGTTAATAGTACAGATCAAGACAGAAGAGTTATGAAACAACCCGAAAAAACCGGTCAAGCCAGCCTTCCCAGTATTAGCACATCAGGAGAGCCTTTACTTCCTGTAACCGCTGTATCGCAAGGGAGAACTCTTCAGCGCACCGATCCGTCCATCCCTATTCTCGTCAAGACTTATCCTCGCGACATACCCCAGGAAACTAAACGCTATAGGTGTTTCCTGCCAACGGAAGATAGCCGCTTTCAACCTGATATAAACGGCGAAACGCCTCTCACAAGAGCGCTTTATGAGCATATTGAAGATAAAACCCATCAAAGAATCGACACGATTAGGCAGAACATCAATGTCGCCATGCTGGATCTGTTCACACTGCATCAAAAAAATCCGGTTGCCGCACAAGTTGTCGTTAATCAAGCGGATGATGAGGGTGACACAGCGCTGGTTTATGCCTCAACTTTCGGCATGGCTGATCTATTCGAGCCACTATTCAAGCTCGGGGCAAACCCGGGCATTGAAACGAAGAGACGCTCTCTGTTTCTGCTATTCAACACACAGAATAAACTTCCCGGCGTTAGCTTGGCTACAAGCGCCTTAACCTATCTATATGCCATGAAAAAACATTGTCAATTTGATATTGCCTCTGAGCTGAACAGAATGAAAGTCACAAAATCCCAATACTCAGATAGTCAATACGACAGTATTCTGCACAAAGCCATGATATGTAGCCCACCAATAGACGGCATTGGCCACGTCATTAATCAATTGTTAGAGTATGATGCAGACCCAAACCAGATCAATACAAAAGGGCAGATACCTTTATATCTAGCAGAGCATTTGCCCAAAGAAGAACCTGATTACCACTGTGGCTCAGCCAGCTTGAGAAGCCTTGCTGGCATGGGGCAGGTTCGCGCAGCCATGTAACCCAGCC
>NZ_BAABFL010000436.1:0-22824 GCF_039540975.1 Kistimonas scapharcae | reverse complement strand
GCTTAATCCCGACAGATCTTCAGCTGATCAACTTAAGAAAGCGGCTTGAGTTGGGGCGACAACTATGTTGACAAACACCGATTACCACCTAACATAAGCTATTCTCCCGCCCACTGTGTCAGGATAGTTGTCCCGATTACTGATTAACCAATAAAAATCAGACAGTGGGAGGTGTCCATAATTACTGCCTCACATCAGTATATGTTTGTTATTAATGCTAGCGAGCTGGTTATAGACTTTAAAGCTAATAAGTTTTTTATTGTTTTCGTGCGAATAGGATTGATTGCATTTAATGTTGATTTTATGCGGTTGTTATTTATGTTTTGATACTATTTAACTCAAAATTAGTTATTCAATTAGGAGATTGGAAATGGATATACGATATACTGGAGCAGGGCATAAGATACCACCCTCTCTTCAAGGAAAATCTATGACTGACGCTGAGGTGACGCAAATAATTCAAGAGGTTGCTGTAAGCACTGATCAAAATTTAATAAGTCGCTTAGGAAGTGAATACAATAGTAAACACAGAAAGCTATTTTGTGACTATATGATTACAAAGTTAAATGATAGCCTCCCTGATGACCTGCCCAGATATCGATTGATGAAGGATGATAGCCATATACAGGGACAAAGAAGCGAAGATGTAACTTATATTACATTGGATATGAACGATAGTAGTTATAACAATACTGCTAAAAAAAAGCTTCAGAGCAATTATAGTAATCTTTGCGAATTATTATCTAGTAGAAGAGATATTTGCCGAGGGTTGCTAATGGCATGTTATAGTAATGGTTTTATGACCGCAGCCCATAAAGAGGAAATTGAGGCTGAACCAAGTAATTACAAAAAAGCCATCTCGTTGATCAACGCTATTATGGGAAGGCCTGAAGAAGAATCTGGTCCGGTAATAGCTTGGCTAGTTGACAATAAGCATATTGCACCATGATTGATAGTGCTAATAACCATCCCATTTTATGGGATGGTTATATTTGAGTGTTTAGATGTAATGAATATTTAGTTTGACTATGCAAAGCAAATTTATGCCTGAATCAAACTGCCTGCAAAACCTCAAAGCGAAAAAATTATATCTTTGAAATTTAATTCTATACGTGATGTGCGCCTTGTCATGCTCTTACTCAGATCTTATGAAAAGTCACTCATTGCGTAAATAATGTTTCATGTAGATAATGCATAAGCGAACAAGCCAGCTTGCCCTCCAGTATGAATAAACAGAATATTTTGATCTTTCTGGATCTTGTGTTGCCCAATAAGATCCAATAATCCTGCCATTGCCTTGCCGGTATAAACCGGATCAAGCAGCAGTCCTTCAGTTGTAGCAAGGAGCTTGATGGCTTCCAGTGTTTTATCATTTGGCACGCCATAGGAAGGATAGAAATAACTATCCAGACATTGAATGGCGGTATCAGGCAGCGGTTCCAGGTTGAGCAGTGGATAACATTTTTCCAGTACCGCTTTCACTTTCTGCTTTTGGGTTTGCCCATCGGTACTGACATTTATCCCGATAACGGGAATATCTACCTCCGCCAGCGCAAAGCCTGCCAGCAAACCCGCCTGAGTACCGGCGCTGCCGGAACCCACCACAACCGCATCAAAATGCAGATCCATATCACAGGCCTGCTGCACAATTTCCAGCGCACAGTCCACATAGCCCAGCGCACCGATCTCGTTGGAACCGCCGACAGGAATGAGATAGGGCACTTCACCCTGCTCTTTTAAGGTTGCAGCACGGGCGAGCATGTTGCGCATTAATGGCGCATCAGCTTCATGGTGATGGATGGTTGCACCGAGCAGGTTGTCCAGCAGGATATTGCCGTTGTCGTGATAGTTTGCTTCCGGTGTGCCGGGTACTTCTTCCAGAAACAGCTCACATTTCAACCCTGTCCGGGCAGCTGCTGCCGCTGTCTGACGCGCATGGTTAGACTGAAGGCCGCCGGCTGTCAGCAAAACGGTGGCGCCTTTGGCCTGCGCATCGCCCAGCAGGTATTCCAGCTTACGGGTTTTGTTGCCGCCGGTGGCCAGACCCGTGCAGTCATCCCGCTTGATAAACAGCTGATAACCGCCCAGTGCTTCACCCAGGCGTGTCATCGGTTCGATGGGGGTGGGAAAGTGCCCAAGGGAAACCTTGGGAAATGCAGTCAGTGACATGATGCTTCTCACGTTAGACGCCGTTAACAGGATAACGGACAGATGCTCCCTTGGGAGGTTAATACGTAAACAATGACGTTAATCGAAACCTGAATCCGCCGGCTGATGTGCGTCAATAACCCATCCCGGATAACCGGTACATTGCAGGGTTCACCGTTCGCAGTACGATTGTGCAGGATATGACGCGGGTCAAAGATCAAGTTCTGGCCGTTTGAGCCTGTGTCCGAATGAGATTATTTCGTCGTTCAGGCCAAGGACGTTCAGCAACCGGCCGTGGTGAGGCATTCAATCACCTGCTGTTTGAACATTTGGGAGCCTGATGCTCACTGGTAATCCGGGGAAAGGGGGGATACTCTGTTGGCACAATAACAGTAATAAATAAACAGGATGTCATGGCTGACGACTTATACCCCCTGCGTTACCTGCTGGTGACCCATATCACCAATTACCTGGAAAAAAGTAAGCTGACAGTGTCAGAGTTCGCCGCCCGGCTGGGTTTCACGGATGCGCAACTGGCCGATCTCATGGATATGGACCGTCCTTATGAGCTGGATCTCCGAACGATGTCCCGCGCGGCCACGCTGATGGGCATGGTGGTGGAAATCAAGATTCGCCCGCAGTCTAAGGAAGAAGCAAAGCCGGTTAAGGAAACCGTGGTCGATAACATCCCGGAACCCGCCGGTGAAAAAGTCCTGCATTAATGCTGTGGATAAACACACGTTTCGGCAGATGGTTTCTTGTTAAAGAACGTTCGGGCTAATGCCTGTTTTACCTGTCACCCTCTCACCGGTGATGACAGGTAAAACGGTCAGATCATCCGAAAAAAACGCTATTTTTCGGTTATTTACGCAGTGCAATTGCTTCAATTTCAACCAGTGCATCTTTCGGCAGGCGTGCGACTTCAACGCAGGAACGGGCCGGGAAGGGTGCGTCATTCTCTTCAAAGAATGTCTGGTAAACCTCGTTCACAGTACCGAAGGTGTTCAGGTCTTTCACGAAAACGGTCATCTTGAAGATGTTACGTACGGACAGGCCGGATGCTTCAACAATTGCCTGCACGTTTTTCAGTGACTGCAGTGCTTGTGCGGCAACGTCGGCCGGCATATCACCGGTGGCCGGGTCGATAGGCAGCTGGCCGGAGGTGAATACCAGGTTGCCCAGGTCAACGCCCTGTACATAAGGGCCAATGGCGGCGGGGGCTTTTTCAGTAGCGATAGTAGCTGACATCGTTTTTTCCTGTTATTTCGTACTGGCGGCTGAATGTGCCGCCAGTGTGGATTCTATTGCGTTGATTAAGACAGCTGGGTTTGCCTTCGGAGAACGCTTCCAGCCGGTGAAGATGGAGAACATCATCACACCCAGCAATGCCCAGGGATACGGCGCCATAAAGCTGATGGCGGCGCTGGGAATGGCCAGTCCGGAAGAGATCGCAGCCGCTTCGATGGACGTGTACCAGACCATGACGGCAAGGCACCAGGGCATCATGTAGAAGATAGAGCAGACCGCGGCACTCATCAGGTTCGCACGGCGTTCTGGTGAAATGCCGTTCTCTTCACCCAGCGGACGGACCAGCGTCAGATTCATCAGCAACTGGGAAGGCGCGTTGGTACTGACAAACAGGATCAATCCGGCAACGGAGATCTTGAGTGCGGTTAGGTCAAAGTAACTGAAAATGGCGATGCTGATAGGATAACCGGCCGCACAGCCGATCATGATCTTTTTTACCAGCTCGCCGGGTGCCTGGGAGCGAATCTTGAGCCAGTGCAGCACGGACATGGCGAAGGTCACGATAATGACAACCTGCACGGCGGAGGTGGATTGCAGCAGGATAACAAATATGGTTACCCTGATGAGGCCGAAGCAGAAACCGGTGGCAGCCTGGAGTGTGGCTGCGCAGAACGTCGCCAGTAAAAATCCATAATAATCGTCTATTGCCTTGTATTGCTGATGCGAGATGATTATTGGATTGGTATGTGAGTGTCGGCAATTAATAATGTTAGGGCGGCTATAAGACAGTGTTCTTTGTCCGTGACAAAAAATAGCGATATCAAAAATAGTAAGGAGAACTGACGCCCACTACCGGTAAAGTGTATGGTCTCTAACCTCCATACAGCTACCTTGTCGTATGCAAGCAATCAGTTCTCTGGCTTCTGAGCTTAAGCCCCATCTGCCCTGGCATCAATCCCGAATCATCTGTTTTGCTCAGCTGGTTCTCGGCGTTCTACAGGCGCGATCATCAAATCTTGCCCGGATTGCCGAGGAGTTCCAGTCACCGGCATTGACCGACTCCAGCTATAAACGGATCAAGCGTTTTCGTGCTCTGTATGAGTTTTGCTATTTCCAGCTCGGAAGGTTGATCCTGCACTGATTGCCGCAAACGTCTTACACGTTTTGCCTGGACCGAACCAATTGGCTGCACGGCCAGAAGGATATCAATATTCTGGTTCTCTCCATTGCCTGGCAGGGAACCTCTGTGCCGTTACTCTGGGAGTGCCTGTCCAAACGCGGCTGTAGCAATAGCAGGGAACGTATCGCCCTGATGGAACAGTGCCTGAAGCTGCTGCCAGCAGACAAGATCGACTCGACAGGGAGTTTGTTGGTGAACAATGGTTGCGCTGGCTGACAGCACAGAATATTCGTTTTCGTATACGCGTCAAAAATAATACCCGGGTGGTTGGTAACTGTGGGCGCAGCGTTCCGGTGAGTCGATGGTTTACTCATCTGGGCGTCAACTGTCAGGAAACCCGGATGAGCAAACGGATGGTGGGCGACCTGAAGCTGCACCTGGCTGCACACCGGTCTGTCAAAGGAGTGCTCATTGTTGCAAGCCCGGACAGTCCTGAGTGCATGATTGAAGATTACTACTGTCGCTGGGGCATAGAAGTCCTTTTTGCGAACCTGAAAAGTCGGGGTTTTGATCTGGAGAGCACCCATGTCAGCGAACCCGACAGACAGAAGAAACTGCTGGCGGTGCTGGCAATCGCCACACTATGGAGCCTGCGGGTCGGGGAATGGTAATATGGAGACCGTTCAGAATTGCCTCTCAGCCGACATTATCGTCCAGAGAAATTTCTCTTTCGTTTGGGGCTGGATTTAATTCGATGATTATTGAAAAACCAGTGTCTGAACGATAAAGGTGGGATTGCTCAACTATTTACTGTTTTTTCCCCTACATAGCACAGTGTTATATCGAATATTTTAGCAACAATGCATGTTCTGATCTAATTCACAGCGACTCTAATCGTTATAAATAAATATTTCTTTATGTTTGAGATTGTTTGCTGTCAATAGTGTTAATTAAATAATGAAACTTATTGCGTATATTGGTATCAACAGGCAGTGCTTTTTATTTTCAAAGGAGATCGGCTATGGAGTCTTTAGTATCAGGGGCGGCACCAACCTCGATGAAAGTGCATGAGAGTATGATGGAAAGAAGAGAGTCTACTGGTGATTGGAGCGCTTTGTTAAGAGTTGATAAAAAAACATTAGTTCGTTCAAGGTCTTCTCGATCAATTTCTTCAATGCAATCACAATCACAAAGAGCAACGCTAAAAGTAGGTGAACATGAAATAGCTTTACCCCAAAGTATTTGTCCTGAAAAGAATAAGTTACACAGGGAAAAGATTGATGCTATGCAAGCAGCTATTAGCGGAATTATGGAATCTCTGCAATTGGTAGATGATGAATTCAAAAAATCATTTGATTGTCTATGTAAAGTGGTCAGTGTCAAATCATCCTATTATCAGGCTAAAGAAGAGAATGATGATGATAATGATGATGCTGCACGGTTTATAGCAGCCTGCCATGAATTTTTTAATGCAATACAGGAAGAATTAGAAGATGCTGTATCGATTGATGGAAAGAGTGCAGAGCCGGGCGCTCGTCAGAGCGTGCTGGTCAGATGTTCCTCTGAAACAATACAAAGACTGACCGTGCTACTATTTTCTGCACCGGAATTTGCAAATGCAGTTGTACTTAAACAGTATTTTTCGATTTCTTTAACAGAAAAAAACAAAAACTGCGGACAAAAAGCAATCTTTGAAAAACTTGAAGAGTTACAATATCAGAAACTGTTTAAGGCATTGAATCAAAGTGAAGACGTTTTACGGCAGTATGATTTACGTTATCAATCAACAGGAGTGCCAAAAGTTGCAGCTTTATTTAAGGTGTTGGATGTTGATATATCTACTGAAGATAACGAATTTGCAAAGCCCGTAAGGCGATTTGATAAATTTTGTGATAAAGCACAGCGTTTGATGGTGGAAACTGCTAAAAATATGGCTCCTGGTTCTAATGTTACAGATATTCATGAGCTTGGTGACCACTGTGTTGAATTAATTGCTACTACTTCGGCTGTATTGACAGGAGAATTATCCCGTAAAGGATGGTTGTTGGAAGCCGCTGAATTCAGCTACCTCAAAGAAGAGTTTGACGATAAAGTTTGTAGCTTGTTCAGATTCCTGATAAGTGAGATTAGCCCTGATATTCGAGAGCGCATAGGCCCGGATGTAATGGCGCTATTGAGCAGTCTTCCCAGGAAAGTGAAGCAACATATTTCTGGTGAAGTGACCAAGCCAAATATTCGTAAAGCATTTATTGCTATCCAAAAAGAAATGATAAGAGAAATTGTGTGTTGCCTAGACAAACAGGTAATGATGCTTGATGGGCTCTTTAGGCGAAATGGTCAATTCGCCACGAGATTAAGTTTGACAGAGTCTAACCCGGCAGCTGAGCGCGCAGTTGAACATGCTGATCATGCCCCATCTGCAGCCAGAAGATTTAAATGGGATTCTGATAATGCGCGACAGTTGCTGGAGCAGCTGGATGAGATCATTGATTCTGAAGAACACACGTCCCAAACAGCTCTCTTAAAGAAAAAGCTTGCGATAAGAACCACGCTTATTGATGGCATGTCTGACCTTAATGCCACACTTACGATAAAGCTGGAGGGTACAGAACAAACTTACTTATATGATCTTGTTTCTATCAGGGTTGCCAGAGAAGTTGGCCGCCAGTTCAATTTGGGAATTACAAAAAAGAACCTTTCTGCGGATCTGGCAATTAAGCAGGCCTTTGCTACTACGGAGGCTACTTTACCCACGCTGATAGGGGCTGCAGAAAATGAATACATTAACCATATGGTTAAGGGACTTGAACGTTGTGTAAAAGAGGGGCAAAACACTGTCGCCACTTATCGGCCAAGCGCTATGCGGCTAAGAAGTAAACCTCGAGCTGCTGATACAGGCTTGGCAATGGTAAATGTGAACAGTTGCGATGGTAAGACTCTCAGTGAGCGCTTGGACAGAACCCAAAAAATATTAACGATTATAAGAAGTCAGCTGACATTGAAAGAGATTGGTGATGGTGGAAATCAACATCAGGCAAGCCTTCCCTCATCATCTCCTCAAGCAGCATTAAAAGGAGGTCACCCAAAAATTCACGGAATGAGTCTGCAGGATATTAATAAACTGCTGGGATTGGCTAAAGCGGAGCCTTCGCCCTCCATATTAAGGTGTGCGAATGGCATAGTTGATGCTGTTGCTGGCGGCTTAAAGAGTATTTATGCGAATTATCTTGAAACGCCAGAATTCAGTATTGATGAAAGGTACCTTTTACCTGTTGAAAATATCAGGGTAAAAAACTTAACAAGGATGACACCTGAGCATTGCGAAACGCTTAAGCTGTTGTGTCAATGTGCGCTGGAGAAGACATGCATAGTGTTGAAGAGCAAACTTGCCAGTGATCCTGGTGTCGTTTCTACAGTTGATCGTGTTTTGGGAGGTCTTGTTGAAAGTGTTGCTTCCTTTAAGTTAATTAGTAGTATCAATGTTTTTTCATTCTATGAAGAGTTGTTCGATGCAGTCGCTATGTCGACAATGGAAGAACTGCAATTACCCTATTTGGATCTTAAAGAAGCACTCAAGAAACGGCATGATAAGTTAAAAAATCTATTTAATGCTTTTCTTAGAGGAAATTTCCTAAAAGAGAGCCATGAGGCTTGGAATGTCCTCCTCAAAAGATATGAGACAGAGTTTTCGGAGAGGGGATATAAAGAAGTTTTTGATCGAAGGGGGATTAATCTTCCTAAGAATCGCGTGAAGCAACTTCGAGTCATTCTACAGGTAATGTCAACCGAGTTTATTAGTGTTTTCTCTGTTCCATTATCCGGTCATCCGCTCCCGCCGTCCCATGAAATGGTAGCGTTATTTCAGCAACTGATGCCTCTTCGCATTGGGCAAGCATTTCCAGAAAGATCGGTTACTGATTATCGGATTGCCATAGAAGCCTATAACAACTTCCTTACATCAAAAGCTGAGCAATTGTCACACGATAGGATTTCGGAAGTGGATGATCGTACCGCTCAAATTGGAAAATCCCTTGGTAAGACGGCTAAAAAGGCTGAAAAAATGCTGGCAGAAGAGCGTTTGAGGGAATTAATTCTAGAGTGTGTGAAGTTGCAGGGACAGCCTCAACACAAAGCAACAGTGGAGAAATATCAACAGGCGCTGAATAAATTTATCAGTCATGTCAGTAAATCTGAAAAAGCAAAAAATGGTTTCTTCTGGGTTATACATAAAATACAAAATGGTTGTGACCGTTATGCACAGCTTATAACAGGTTTGTTTATTGGAAGCGCAGGCATCAATATGTTTTTCACCGGTAAGGTGACTGGTCTTATGAGAGTCGTGCAGGAGTACGCCGATCGTTTGTTTGTTGCAGGACATCAATTGCAGCCTGAAATCCAGTTACTTCTAAAAGCATTCCAGGAACTGGAGGTTGCATCGCCAGGTATTTTAAATCGTATTCATGATGCCTATGTAACACTATCAGCAAATGCGACTGAAGCAGCGGAAACCTGTAGTAATACTATCTATAAACTTTTGGCTCCCACTAGTGCGGTTAATGCAACAACTATTGCTAATGCAAGCAATACGGCTTTGGCATTATTAGAGGATGTTGGCCAAAATTCAGTCGGTTTGCTTGGTGCATTACGTTATGAAATTCTGGATGGTTGTCCTGCCGGTGGGCTTGACTCCTTCCCTACGGATACATTCATCAACTGGGGTAACGGCTTAACCTCATTCTTCAGTATTTTTACAGGCGCCCTGGCTTGTACCACTGGATGGGTTCCGGAGACCAAGCAGTATGTTGCCAATGCTAAACGTTTCTTTACGTTGCCAAATGCCTATCAGGAACTGTCTCCTCATGTATGTGAAGATCTTTTGGAGGTTGCAGCTAAGCGCTTACCCGGTGCGCGACTGCCTTCTGGTGCTGTAATGGGCGGTATTTATCATCCAACAACATTTCTGGAAAAGGCCCTTGATACTATTGAAGCGGCATTTCATAAGAAGATTAAGTATGAAGATACATGCTCAAAAGCTAATTTCATGAGTAAAGTGCTTTGGTTGGTCAGATATCTGACAATTGGGCCTGCATCCCATACGATGCCTCCACGTCCTCATGGTATTGACCATTTGCTTGAAATGCTTGAGAACGAATCAGAAGACCGAATGATAAAAACACTGATTCGCATGTTGATATATAACAGCATGAAAGAGCTGATGGATGTGTTCAGTACTAAGGAAGCAACGCTTATTTTACTGATTGCTATCAAAGAAACCGATATACATGTTGCAGCCAATGAGAAAGCGGCTATAGCAAGGTTTATGACATTGCGTAGCTATTTCTCGAAGATATTGAGCATACGTCTGTCCAAGCCATTCAAGCCTGATGAATCTGTAGTGAATATGCTGAGGGATGTATTGGGGCATGAAATGACGGATAACCTGGTGGGTCCGGAAGAATTGGCTATTTCAAGGGTTGAAAAAAGCCGTCAAACCCTAAATGCTTCTCGGTTGTATCGTTTGGCCGGTGGGGTTACCGTCCTCGGCACGTATGTTGGTTTTGGTTTGAATTTAGCCTGGTACACGATTACACCTTACAATCAGGCACATGCTCTTGTTTATTCGGGTCTCGAGTCGCCTTTAGGGGATGAGGCACTAGAAAAGGCAATCTTAAAGAAAGCACAGAAAACAATGAGCCGCGAATATGATCCTCTGAACTTGGATCCGTCAACGAAGTTCTGGCACACCATGTATGCTGCAAGAGGTTATAGTGACGCATTTAAGGTCGAGCAAACGCTTTTCCACCTTGGTTTAAAAGAAGCGTGTGTCTGGTCAATGCTATTGAATAGCAGAGGACATGAACGCTCTATTCTTATGAATGCCACTAACTATGAAATTAACGGTATTACCTATTTGTCAGCTTTAAAGGAGCTGACAGGTATTCTCTCTCGCGGAGCAACGTTATCGGGTGATGAAACCTTTAGAACTGGAGCCAGTGCCATTGATAAAGTTGATTCCATTCTCGTGGAATATGGGTACCCCTTAATTGCTAGCAAAGAACTACGTTCACCACAAATGCTGATAAATACACTTAAGGATTTGATTGAGGATGTTATTACAGCATCATCGGGTGATATTGAAGAAATTATGGAAGCTGTTGATTACCTCGTCCGTAAACTTTCATCGATCGGTATAAACTGTCTGGAATTGGCAACAGAGATTCTTGAGGGAGCAGTTCAAGATCAACTTGCTGTCTTCAAAGGTGAGGTATCTCGTGAGCCGCTTCCAGATGTGCAGGATAAAACCGCAAGGAATATGGAAGGGCAATATCAGAAGTTGCTGTTGCAATTCAATAAACAGTTGCAGAGCAAACTTGTTGCGTACGGTAAGCCTGTAGATAGTGAGTTTGAAGCGCATATGGAAGAAATTGAAAAAGAGCTTGATGTCTTCCGATCACCGGACTTTGATCCTTTCAGGCCGGAAAACTTCTTGTTTGCTATGACGATGCTGGAGGGTATTCTGCCAGACGAGGATGCGGCAGATTGGGTTGCTCATTCCCTTCTCCATCAAGTGAGGCATAGAACGCCTGGAGAAACTCAGCAAAAGAGGGTTAGGGATCTTGAGGCTGTATCTGCAATGAGGAATCGACAAGTGATAGAGCATGGCGAAGACATGGCTGAGGTATCATCAGGCAGTGAAGTCGATCGACCTTCTGATACCATGTTAAAATCCAGTGCCCATGGTCAACTTCAGCCTGAAATTGTTGTTGAGCCTGCGTCTCAGTCAGTTTCAGCAAGGGGGATCTCACGAGTTTGATCGTGCGTAGTGTAAAAAACTCTTAATTATAATATTGAGCCACCCGGCATTGTCTGGTGGCTTTTTTCTTATTAACGCAATGCGATAGCTTCAATTTCCACCAGGGCATCCTTGGGTAGACGTGCGACTTCCACGCAGGAGCGGGCAGGGTAGCCAGCGTTATTATCATCAAAGAACTTCTGGTAAACCTCGTTCACGGTAGCGAAGGTGTTCAAGTCTTTCACGAATACGGTCATCTTGAAGATGTTGCTGACAGAGAGACCGGCCGCTTCAACAATGGCTTTCACGTTGTTGAGGGATTGCAGGGCCTGGGCTGCGACATCGGCAGGCATTTCACCGGTTGCAGGGTCAATGGGTAGCTGGCCGGATGTGAACACCATGGCGCCGGTATCTACAGCCTGAACGTAAGGGCCGATGGCAGCAGGTGCTGCTGTAGTGTTGATGGCTTCTGACATCCTCTTTCTCCTTTCAGAAACAGATGACGACAGCGGCGATTGAACCACTGCCGTATGAACGTGTGAGGTTGGTTTACTTAGCTGTCATGATCTTCAGGATCATGCGGTCGGTTTCCTTCATGCCCTGGTTGCCAAGCATGCCGAGGTTGGCGATGGTCTTTTCCACATCTTCCTCGATGATGCCTTCGTGGCGGGTGACCCGGATATTGTCCATGGCCAGCAGGGCGGCTTTCACGGCGGCATTGGCGGCGGTGGAGACTTTCAGGGAGCAGCTGGTCTTGGCGCCGTCGCAGAAGATACCGGTGATATCGCCCACCATGTTGAAGATGGCGCACTGGATCTGTTCCTGGTCACCGCCCAGCAGCCAGGTGATAGCCGCACTGGCGCCTGTGCCGGCAGTGGTGGCGCCGCACAGGGCGGACAGGGTATCCAGATGGCTCTTGATGTGGATGGCGGTCAGGTGGCTGAGGATCAACGCGCGGGCCAGGGTTTCTTCGCTGGCATTGAGGCGTTCGGCCACAGCAACCACCGGCATGGTGGCGGCGATGCCCTGGTTGCCACTGCCTGAGTTGCTCATGGCGGGCAGCATGACGCCGTCCATGCGGGCGTCAGACGCCGCAGAAGAGCGCATCATCGCCAGCACGGCCAGGTCTTCTGACAGGTAGCCGCGGGTGATGTTTTTCTTCAGGGTCTTGCCGACTTTCAGGCCGTAGTCGCCTTCCAGGCCTTCGGCAGAAATGGACTTGTTCAGGCGGGCGGATTCCAGGATGAAACGAATCCGGTCGAACGGCGCCTGGGTGGCGAATTCGTAGATATCGGCAACGGTGAGCTGAACCGGTGCAGCTTCTTCTTTGGTGGCAACGGTATCACTGTTCGCCTCGAAAACCGGCTTGCCGTTCAATTCTTTCAGAACCACCTGGGTATGGTGATCCTTGATGATGACACGGGCGTTGTCATCACCGGCGCAAACCTGCACTTCGGTGTAGAGAACGTTGGGCACGTCCTTGATGGCGACGGAAACATGGCCCGCTTCCACCATCAGCTTGGCCTTGCTGACGTGTTCGCTGGTGATGTCTTTCAATACTTCCAGACCTGCGTCCGGGTCACCGCCGATAGCACCGACGGCCGCGGCGATCGGCAGGCCGACCATACCGGTACCCGGTACACCCACGCCCATTCCGTTTTTCATCAAGTTGCCGCTGACCAGCACGGTGAGCTGTTCTGGGGTGCGGTTCAGCAGTTCCACGGCTAGTGCGGTGGCGTAGGCGGTGGAGATGGGTTCGGTACAGCCCAGGGATGGGACGACTTTGTCATTGATGATGCGGATGTATTGTTCCCACTCAGGACGCCACATGGGTAAATTCCTCGTCAATCTGTCGGGCAGCGTTTGGGCTGCCCTTTGTTTTGTTCAATCGTTGGATCGCGGTGTCGCTTAGCCGATAAAGGCCAGCAGCGGAGAGATCACCAGCAGTATGCCCACGACGATAATGATGTTGGTGGCCAGGCCGCGGTACTTGGCCAGGCGCGGAATCTTGTGCACTAGGTAAGCCGGGATCAGGCAGCCCACCAGGCCGAAGATCGGGCTGCACAGGGAGGTGAAGTACAGAATCGGAATGTTGGTTACCACCGCTGCCCAGGAAATCAGGATGATAAAGGCGGTCACCCCTTTCTTGATCGTGCCCTGATTGATCTGTTCGTCGGTGTAGCGGCGGCGCAGCGTGTTCATCACGATACCGGTGCAGGCTTCACGGAACGCGAGGAAGATCGCCAGGAAGGAGGTCGCGACCGCGAAGATATTGATCATGATGCCGAGGCCGTTGGTCACGGAGCCGGACATGTATTGTGCAATGATCGCCAGTGAAGAGATGTTCTGGTTGAACGCATCCACCGCCTGCACCTGGCTGATGGTCAGGGTAAAGGAGATGGCATAGAAGAACACGATACAGAACAGCAGGGCAAAGGCGACTTTCATGGCGCGCAGTGAACGGAATCGCGCCTCTTCTACATTCTGGCTATGTTCCCGGAACGCGATGGTCATCGGGCTCAGGGACTGGATGAACAGGATGGAGGTCAGCGTAAACGGCAACGTGATGATGGCGTTCTTGAACAGCTCACCGGATGGCGGAGCGGCGCTGACATTGGACATGTCCCAGTGCGGTACCATGAACGCACCCAGCACCAGAACAGTGGCCAGTACCGACATCGCCATGAAACCGGAAATACGGAACAGGATCTTTTCACTGTAGGAGGCCAGGAACACCATACCGGCGATCAGGCACAGGCTGTACAGCGGACTCTCGGACAGCAGGGTTTCCGTCACACCAAAGGTGCGCAGGTAAGAGGCGCTGTCATTGGTAATGGCTAGGCTGTAAACAAACACCCAGATCACCAGCATGATGAAATACAGGATGCCCAGCGCCATGCCCCAGTTCTTGCCCAGGTATTCGGTGATGATGCTGGTGTAATCCTTACAGCTGTCGGACTCCGCCAGCGTGTTGATCAACAGCTTCTGGAACATGTACATGGCCGGATAACCAATCAGGGAAGACAGCAGGAATACCCAGATCCCCATCATGCCCACCTGTACCGGCAGGAACACAATACCGGCGCCGATGGCCATGCCGATACTCATCACAACCCAGCCCCAGTCGAGCTGGCCAAAGGCCACTTTCTGGCTAGCCTTTACCCCTGTCCCCGTCGTCGGAGCAGCTACAGCAGCATTAACGGTCATTACATTCACTCCCGGGCCGACTTCCGTTCCCCCGTCAGTCGGCGTTGGTCTTCAAAAGAGTAAACAAATGTTTTCTCGACAAACTTTTGTTGGTGGTGCGTATCCTAGGGATAACCGGTTCGGGGCTTATTGACGCTTATCAACAAAGACCATTGAATTGTGAAGGATATTTAGAGGAGTAGTGAAATCACTTGTCTCGTCTATTTTTGTCAGATAAAAAGGTCGAAAATGAAACTTTAAGGCAGACGATAATTTGTCATAATGATGAAAAATAAGGTGTTTTAAAGAAATAAGTCAGTGTGTTTCAGAATCAGTCATTCAGTGGCCTGGAAGGAATGTCATCGAGCGTGACTTGATGTTCAGAACGCATGGCCTAGGCTTGGTGCCTGATATGGTGAGGCGTGGTGATGGCAAAGGGCCTGTTCAACGAGCTGAAGAGAATCAGCATTGATGAAGAGCTGGCCGCGAAGGCTGGATCCGGACTATAACGCCAGCAAGAAAGATATTCTTGCCATGCAGGAAGCCATCATGCAGGTACAGATGAAAACGGATAACCGCTATCACGAATTGAATAATAAGATAGAGGCCGTTAAATCAGAGATGCACAGAGAATTTGCAGGTATTAGAACAGAAATGGCGGCGATAAGGACGGATATTGCCAGTATGAACCGCTAATACCTGATTACCTTCGGTGGCTGATCACCATGATCTTGGCGGTATTCTTGGTCAACGTCTATTTCCACCTCTGACGGTTTTTACCGATTTGACAAGCGCCCCCCTGATTTTGAAGACATTTGTTGGGTGTGACGGGAAATTGTCTGTTTCTAACGGCTGGACTCCCTGATTTTAAAATCAGGGAGTTGAATGGTGGGACGCTATCCATTACCCCGTAAAGAGGGTTTCACCGATCTCAAGGTACTGATGGATGGTGGCAGCAATCAGCCCTGTGCTGTCGCCTGCCTGATGCTGTGAATGTTGTAACTGAATAGTGAGAGGCCTGTCACCCTGTGCATCCAGTATCAGTGGTGTGGTGTCTGGCTGTATGAGGCAGACAGCCCCGCAGCCGCGGGCAAGGACAGTCTTTGCCGCAGCTATCATCGTCTCCTTTGTGACGGGTTCTGCAATCAACTCTTCCAGCTGTGGCAGGGTCAGCAATAGCAGTTTGATGCCCTGCAACTCGTATGGCAGTCGTCGTGTTTTAGACACAGAGGAGGGCGCCATGAATAAGTCGATATGTTCTTCCCGACAGTGGCGAATAATGTAGCTGATGGCTTCTTCCGGTAAATCACTGTCCATGAAGACCAGGCGGGAGTTGGCAATATGGGGCCAGCGGCTTTTCAAGTGACCAAAGGTGACATGGTTGTAGATATCCATATCATTCAGCGTCATGAGTCGTTTTCCGCCCCGTTCAATAATCCGGGTGCGGGAGCCGCTTTGCATTTGTTTCAGAATGATGCACTGATCTGCCTGAATACCGATTTTCCGGGCATCTTCCAGCAGCCAGTCGCCTTTGTAATCGTCGCCGACCCAGGCAATCAGAGATGTCTGGTTGCCCAGGTTAACAAGATGTTCAACAACCAGTCGCGCCATACCGTCGGCGGTATACGAGGTTCTGGCATTGGCGGTGTGCTCATTGTCCATCGCGCCAAAAATCGACAGGGTACGATTCAGGGTCAGTGCACCAATACCGGTAATGCGTTTTTGTACGGGGAGGACATAGGCGCGGCCAAGTATCTGCCCTTTGCGGGTTAACTGGGAAATGTAGCCTGCTACGGCAGAGCGGGACAGTTCCAGTTTTTCTGCCAGCTCTTTCTGGGAGATCGCCGGGTTTTGTTGGATGAGATCCAGGACGCGTTGTTCATTGCTTTTCATGGAGACGGCAGATTCCTGAATACAGCCGGAGGGTAGTCGTCAGTCGGGGCGTAACCTTAGCGGTTTCTGTTTTCAGGATAAAGCCTGAGTATGAATTTGGCAGGTTGTGGATGGAGACTGACAAACGACATTAGTAGTCTGTCAGTCTTTGGCAACCGAAATTAGCTGAAAAAAATTGGGGAGAACGAACTATTACCACCCCTGTTGGGAAAGATGTGATGACATATCTCTAATTGAGACAGCATTAATATCCTCGGCATCTATTTCATTAATGCTTTCGGCGCGAAGCAGAATCATACCGGTGTTACTGCTGTCTTGTATTGGACTGAATAATTGCAATTTTCCGTAAACATCTATGCGTTTATAAGGAATGATATCTCGACTGTATAAAAGGATTTTAGGGGCGCCAGTAATACCTGTAATCGTGGGAGTGAATACATATTTATAATGGATATGTACGACGCCATCATCATACCATGGGCGCTCTGGGGCAGGTAAAGACTCTGGCCATGGCTCAACACTTCCTCTCATTAATACTGTTCTGTCACCCGTTTGTCTGATGATTGCTGACAGGAAATCATTAAATGACTCTAGACGTATAAGATCAGGATCCTTAGAAGCATAAACTGGGATACTGTTTATTAAAAAAAACAGACTTACGACATATAGCAAGCGTCTCATGTCTTTTATTCCTCAAAATAATTATGCTTAAAACCGGGCAGTTTGCCCGGGAGAAAAGTATAGACAGTGATGGTAAATAAACGTCATAAAACGTTAGTTGATTATGGTTAGTCAGGAAATATGATTAACCCTAATGATTCCAGCAGGGACTGTTGTTGCCATTCTAGAATTTTCACGCCCTGTAGATTGACCTGACGAAGATCCAGACCATGCAGTTCTGTATTGCGTAGGTCTGCACTCGCTAAACTGAGCCCATGGCAATGTTCAAATGACATTGTCCCACCACAGAGGTTGGCTCCCTCAAGGTTGGCGTTGGTGAAGTTGACGCCAATCCAGCGATTGTTTGGTAGTTCACACTTATCCAGTACAACGCCCTCAAAGTCACTGTAGGCTAGGTTTGTATTGGTGATAGTGGCGAGTGCGATGGCTGTTTTCCGGCTCAGCATACGACTGAAAGAAGCTAGGCTGAAATCGCAGCCCTGGGCTCGGCAGTGATCAATTTCGATGCCATAGGCATCGGCTCGGCTGAATGAACAGAAGGACAGGTCACACTCGGTGAACTGTGCCTCTTTCAGGTTACAGAAACTGAAGTCACATCGCTGGTGCTCATCCCCATGGTAAAACGTGCAGTGCTCAAAGCGGCTGGCTGTCAGGTCAGCACTGCGAAACCGGCAATGTTCAAAATGACAATGGGTGGCGTGTAGCCCTTCCAGTTCCGCACCCGTGAAATCCACATTCCGGAACGTGCAGTGGCTCAGATTCAGGTCACTGGCGCGGACGGATTGCCAGTGGGTTCTGGACAGATCCTGGTGAGTGATACAACAACCGGGTGTGATATCACCATGGAACGTTTGTGGAGGCTGAGAGTCCGTTACGGGTTCAACACCCTTTGTTTTTTGGTTTTTTATGCGTTCTCGTAACGTGTTAAGTCGTATTTCCAGCTCATTGTCATTCATGAGGCATTTATCTCATCGATTCATTGTGTGGTGGTCATGCCCTGCCACTAGCGCAATGAAAGGCAATGGTCGTATATGACCTGTCGGAACCAGCACTGTGCTGGATCTTTATGTTGCAGTCGATGCCAGGTCAACAGATAGTTCAGCTGCATGAAGGTGACACCTTCAGGCAATTCCAGTAACACCAGGTTGTGGCGACGGGCCAGAACCTTCGACATTTCCCGGGTGCCAATCATCAGGGCCTGGTTACTGGCGGCCACTTCAAGGCCCAGCTGGATATCGCTGGTTTCAAGGATGATCGTTCTGGCAAGTCCTTTACGCGCCAGCTCACGATCAAAACGTCCCATTTCAGAAAACTCGGCGATGTCGACCTTTACATGGGGCACTGAAAGTAATTCTGCCATGGTCAGAGCCGTTTGGCTGGCCAGCGGGTGATCATGGCTGACCATGCCGACGGGCGTTGCCGGACACAGTGTTCGCTGGTAAAGGTCAGGTCTATCCTGGGCGACAAAGTTGATCGCCAGATCCAACCGGCCGGAGGCCATGTCGCGAATGCTGTCGTTATTCCAGGGGTGCAGGCCCAATCGAACCTGTGGGGCTACCCGGCGAAGCCAGGCCAGCAGGTCCGGGATCAGCTGGACAGCGATGTGATCCATGGCGCTGAGGGTGAAGTGACGCTTGCATTGTGCCGGATCAAAGGCTGCCGGATGCACCAACAGTGAAAGTTGTTTTAACAGGGTGGCCAGGTCGCTCTGTAATGCCAGCGCGCGGGCGGTGGGCTGCAAACCATGGGGACGGCGGATAAAGAGTTCGTCCTGAAAATGTTCGCGCAGGCGTTGTAGTGAGCGGCTGATGGCGGACTGACTGAGATTCAGGTGTCTGGCCGCGCGGCTGACACTGCACTCTTGGAGCAGAACATGCAGGTGAACCAGCAGGTTCAGGTCATAGCGTCGGAGTTCTTCGATATCCATGGGGTGGCCAGCGGTACAGTGGGGCGCAAGTATAGGTAAATTTGTTTTTGTGCGTGATATGCATAAAACGCAAATCTGGTAGCTGGATAAATCAATAGGAAGCAAACCGCTATCTGGGTAGAGTGCCTGCATTTTGTAAGTATCCTGTCATCGGCAGCAAGACCGAACAGGAACACACCCACACATACCAAAGATAATTTCCTATATGTCACGCACCCCCCGTTTTACCCGTACATCGTTGTCCGTCGCGGTACTGGCGGCACTTCCCATGCTGGCCAATGCGGCCGGTTTCCAGGTGAATGAGCACAGTGCTGCAGGCCTGGGACGCGCCTTCGCCGGTGAAGCGGCGATTGCTGACGATGCCTCTGTGATTGCACGGAATGCCGCTGGCATGTCCTTGCTGGACAGCCAGGTGTTTACGGCTGCGGTCAGCTACATCAAGCCGGAAGTGGATGTTGAGCTGGAAGGCCGTGGCACGGCGAAGAATGTCGCCGATGAAGCGGTTGTCCCAACGTTCTATTATGTCCGCCCTATCGATGAGCGTTGGACTGTGGGTATCGGTGGTTTCAGTAACTTCGGTCTGGCGACGCACTATGGCAATGCGTCTGGTATTACGCCGGCTGCGGATGAAACTGAGTTGACAACCTATAACCTGAATCCGTCTGTTGCCTACCGGGTGAATGATGACCTGAGCGTTGGGTTTGGCGTGAACTTTGTCTATGCGGATGCGACGCTGACCTCTTCATCAGCGACACCGATTCCAGGCTTTCTGCCAAATGGTGGTGATATCTCAAAGCTGACAGGCGATGACTGGGGTTATGGTTGGAACGCCGGCATTCTCTGGCAGGCAACGGATGCGACCCGAGTTGGTTTGAGCTACCGCTCCGAGGTCAAACTGAAGCTGGAAGGCAAGGTATCCACTGATACGGTCATGCCTTGGAACAGCAAAGGATCTGTTGATCTCACACTGCCTTCTATCGCTGAGTTGTCTGTGCATCATCAGCTCAATGACAAGCTTGCCGTTCACGCCAGCGCCGTACACACCGGCTGGTCCAGTTTTGATGAGCTGGCAACCGACCTTGATAATGGTCAGAACTTCCCAACGGTTAAGGAAGAGTGGAAAGAAAGCTGGCGCTATGCGGTGGGTATGACCTACCAGTACAACGACCAGTGGACATGGCGTACCGGTATTGCCAAAGATAACAGCCCGGTTCGTAACGAGCACCGGACGTTCCGAATTCCTGATGCTGACCGTATCTGGGTAAGCGTTGGTGGTAGCTACAAGCTTGATAAAGCGCAGAGCGTTGATTTCGGTTATGCCTATCTGCAGGGCAAGAAAGTGGATATTGATGAAGACTTCATGGGCAGCTCTATGAAGGCTGAAGTTAAATCCGCAGACGTTCATATCCTGAGCCTGCAGTACAACTACCGCTTCTGATTGATCTGACTAAAAACGACCCAGGCTGGGTATAACAACATCCAGCCTGAGTCATCGCTCCTTTATCCTGCTATTTTCTTGGTTTTAGAAGCGGGAGTCTCTGTGCTTGCCTTCCTCTTCCTGCCTTTCTGAATGGCAGGCTGTGAGGTTTCCGGTTCTTTCGTTTGTAGTGCCACCAACCGTGTCGATCGTCGTTCTGTTTGCTGATATTGGAGACTATCAAATCCCGTCTTTGCACGGGGAACTGTTTCACTACCAGAGGGGGGAGTGTGCTTCGTCGTTGTATCAATCGGCGTGGGCGATTCTGGTGAAGCCGGCACCTGTGTTCTTTCAACGGAAGGTACCCACATTGACGTTTCGGCGGTTGCATGAGGATCATCTCCCGTTTCCAGCTGTTCTGAATAGCTGACCATTTCTTTTTTCATTTCAGTTGCAGGGGATGGCACTGCTGTCTGAACTGGTGGTAATGAGATTTCAGGCGTGATGTGAGCGTCTCCCTCAGGGCTTTCAGTTATCTGGGCGTGTTCTGGTTCGATCAGATAATCTATGTCGGCGTTAAATGGATGAGCGGTTCCGAAGGTCGACCGGGATGCGGATAAAATAAAATCGAAGTCCAGCATAGCCTCCGCATCTTCTGTTTCCGTAAAAACGATCGGTGCTGGTGGTTGCTCTGTAGATGCCAAGAATTGTTGGTGTCTTCTGATGCTCAGCTGCTCTTCGAGTAATTGCTTTAATTCGGCATTGCCTGTTTGTGTGATGCATTCACTGATATTGGGAATGGATGTCTTGGCGGCAATCATCGTGAGAATGTCACGGCTTTCAGGAAAGGGTAGATAAATTGCGAGACCAAGGGCGGTTTGATTATCCTGATTTGTCACATTGGGGTCAGCACCGTGTTCTAATAATAGGGCGACTATCTTCCAATGGTGCTTATATGGCTGGGAGAGCGCTTTATGGAGGGCTGTTTGTTGGATCCATTGGCCAGACTTCAGTCTATTGGACTTTTTATTGATCTGATCTCTTAATTCTTCCTGTGTGAATTTTCCTGATGATTTTAAGGCCTCTATTAATAATTTCAGGATTTCATAGTTACTTACTCCACATTTTTCATCTGTGATGATCAATGCATGATGAAATGAGGTTGAGGAACCTTCAAGGTTAATATCTGCGCCAGCATGTATAAGAGGATTAAATAAATCGGTTAACCCCACCGAGGCAGCGCAATTTAACGCAGTATCACCGTCTGCATCAGCATGATTGATTAATTCTTTTGCTTTTTCAGGATATGTCTCAGAAAATCGTGCCAGATCTGGCATAGCCTTTTCCAGAAAAGGGATAATATTTTTTTTGAATTGTTTTAATGCTGGTGCATCCGTGGGGCTCACAAGATCATGATAATGAACGATGGCATCAATCAATGGCGTTGATTCATCACTTCCTGGCCGGAGATAGAAAGGGATCTTTAGGAAAGGTTCAGGAGGTTCTGCCAGAGGTAGCGCTGTAACGGCAGGTAAGCGCGTAGGCTCATCTATTAAGGCGGTAAAATCAGGCGTGTCGGTATGGGGTGGCAGCATTTCCTGTGAAGTGCGATAGGATTCGATAAAGGGGCCTATCGGGGGAGTTTGTTCTATGACTGAATGTTGCTGCCTCAACGCCAGGTTCACCGGGCCTGCAGTCTCAGATTCTCTGACAGCCGTTGCTGATGGTGCCCTTGAAGGATATCGTTGTACAGCAAGGTAGGGGCCGAATCGGGGAAGCTGTCGTTCAGGGGCATAGTAGGTAGAAAGTCCGATAACAGGATTAGCCGCAACGGGTTCTCTGATAGGCGTTGTTAAAGCGCGTGGATCAGGGACAACAGTGGCAGGCATGAATGTTTGAGCTGCCAAGCCGGACAGGTATTGAAGACGTATACTGGCAGGAAATGATGATGAAGCAGCTGCCTGTTGTCTTAAAGGTGTTAACGTATCGGTTTGTTGCGGGGGCATGCTTTCTATTTTCGGCCGTATAGATTGGAAAAAAATTTGCGAGCGTGGCTGCAATAACGTTATTGCTGTTGACGTTGTTGCTTGTTTCTCATGCTCTCTATCATCAGGCGATAAAGTCTCTGCAGGTTTCAGAGGGATGGGCTCGATTGCTGTTGTACGGTGTTGCGTGTGAGGCTTAGCAGTTGGTTTGTATATTTCAGCATATAAATTACGGATGCTTTCATATATTGGTATATATTTTCGCGTTATCGTACGTAGATAATTAGCAATCGTTGTCTGTTTTGTTTTAATGATCAGGGTCTTTAAAAAAACATGCCATTCTTCTTCCTGATTACCACCTAACATAAGCCATTCTCCCGTCTAAACTTACGACACTGGTTTTCCTTGGGTTAGGAGACGTGTCAT
>NZ_BAABFL010000435.1:0-22088 GCF_039540975.1 Kistimonas scapharcae | reverse complement strand
CACTGACCGACTTTTTTCTAAGTGCTGCGGATCGCCATGCGTAGAGCTGGGACTCTTGCAATCCCAATTCCCTGGCTGCTGACCGGATACTGGTTTTCTCGGCCAACCTCAGGGCTTTGAATTCCGGTGAGTAATATTTACGTTTTTTCTTGGTCGTCATGGGTCACCTCAAAGAGTGATTTTACCCTCTTAGGGAGGTGTCCATAAGTACTGCCTCACATCAATTTATAATCTGGCACTGCCTGTGACAGTGCCATGCCAGTTTAGACCCATTCGCTCATGCTAATTCTTTGCGCTCAGTTTCAGCACTGGTTAATACATCCGCTATACAGCTTAATGGCAACTCACCTTTCAGGTTCCCCTCATCATCGACCACCGGCAGAGAGTATTCTGCTTCCAATGTTTCAGGAATCACGGTTTCCAATATAGCTTCAGGCGATACCACGGGGACTTCCTGCCAGATCGCTTTGGTCAGACGCTGTGAAGGTTCAACCTTAAACGCTTCCTCCAGCGCTTCCTGGGTCACTATGCCTTGGTAGCCATCATCATTAACGTAATAGCCGTAATCGCCTTTGGCACGCTTCATCTGCTGCAGTGCGCCTTCGATTTTATCGGCAGTGATGCGGCAGGCCGGTGGCTGCATGACCGTTTCCACGGTCAGCGCCCGTGCGCGGTTAACATCTTTCACAAAGGCTTCGACGTAGCGGGTCGCCGGGTTCAGCAAGATGTCTTCCGGCTTGCCCTGCTGTACCACTTCACCGTCTTTCAGAATAGCAATGCGGTCACCTAGACGCAGCGCTTCATCCAGATCATGAGTAATGAAAATAATGGTTTTCTGCAGCTTTGCCTGCAGCTCAATCAGCTGATCCTGCATTTCGCTGCGGATTAATGGATCCAGTGCAGAGAAAGCTTCATCCATCAGCAGCACATCGGCATTGGTACACAGCGCCCTAGCGAGACCCACCCGCTGCTGCTGACCACCGGACAATTGCGCGGGGTATTGCATTTCGTAGCCCTTCAGACCCACCGTCTCAAGCCATTCCCGCGCCTTAGCCTGCCGCTCGGCCTTACCGACCTTTTGTACCGCCAGACCATAGCTGACATTTTCCAGCACCGTACGGTGAGGCAAAAGGCCGAAATGCTGAAAGACCATAGACATCTTGTAGCGCCGAAACTCTTGCAGTGCCTTTGAACCGAGTTCCGTTACCTCAACATCATCCACCTGGACCTGACCTTCCGTCGGATCAATCAAGCGGTTGAAGTGACGAATCAGGGTCGATTTTCCAGAGCCGGATAAGCCCATGATGACGAAGATTTCACCACGGTTAATGCTGAGGTTAATGTCTTTCAACCCAACGGTGTGACCGGTTTCAGCCAGAATTTCATCCTTGCTTTTGCCTTCATGCACCAGTGGCATGACAGACGCTGGCTTTGGTCCGAAGACCTTGTAGAGTCCCTTCACCTGAATCAATGGTTCAGCCATGCTGCAGTCCCTCCAGGTGGCGTTGTGTCCGCTTGCCGTAGGCCTGCGAGACGCGGTCGAAAATAATCGCCAGCGCAACGATCGCGAGCCCGTTGAACAAGCCAAGCGTAAAGTACTGGTTGGTAATGGATTTCAGTACCGGCTGCCCTAACCCTTTCACACCGATCATGGAAGCAATCACCACCATGGACAGCGCCATCATAATGGTCTGGTTAATACCGGCCATAATCGTCGGCATTGCCAGCGGCAGCTGCACACCGAACAATCTCTGCATCGGGCTGGCACCGTAGGCCGTTGCCGCTTCCAGTACTTCCTTATCCACCAGCCGGATACCGAGGTTTGTCAAACGAATAACCGGAGGAATGGCATAAATCACAACTGCAATCAGTCCCGGAATTTTGCCGATACCCAGCAGCATTACAACAGGAATCAGGTATACGAAGGCAGGCATGGTCTGCATGACATCGAGCATTGGCGTGACCGTGGTCTGCACCCGGTCAGAGCGCGCCATCAGAATACCAATGGGTATGCCCAGCGCTATCACCAGCAACGTACAGACAAAGATGATACTCATGGTCCGCATGGTGTTTTCCCACATGCCGAAATAACCAATCAGCAGGAACGACACCACAACACCCAGGCACAGTTTCCACGAGCGGCTGGCCACATAAACCAACGCGGTTACCGCCAGGATCACCAGCCACCAGGGTGTTGAAATCAACAGTTTTTCAAACCAGATCAAAAAATTCAGTAGCGGATCAAAGAAGGATTCAATGAGCTCACCATATTCACGGGAGAAGTCCCGGTAGGCAGAATCCAGTGTTTTACGGATGTCCCGGAGATCGGACCGGTCCATCTGGGGAAACGTGTTAAACCATGACCGTTCGTCACTCATGGCAGATCACCTCACACGGCAGGAGAGAGAATACAGAACCCGCAAGCAAATGCCGGCCCCACACAGGCGCCGGCCATTCGCATTACAGGTTCTTGAGTGCCACTTTGACTTTTTCAGCCACCTCTGGCTTCACCCAGCCAGACCAGGTGCCTTCAAACTCAGTGAGGAAATGCTCCATGGCGACATCACCATCCGCCTGGTTGTCTTCCATCCAGGCCAGCAGGGCGTTCATGTCAGCATTTTTGAAGGAACGACGGGTGAGGTAGTCGTAGGCTTCCGGTGCCCGGCTCGCAAAGCTCTCCGTAGTCACGGTATGCACGAGTGAAGGCGGGTACATGGTGACACCGGGCGCATCACAATCAGCCTGGGTGATACAACCTTTGAACATCTCCGGATCAACACCGGAACCAAAGTCGACTTTCACCATTTCATACTTGCCCAGTACGGCAGTCGGCGCCCAGTAGTAGCCGAACCAGGGCTCCTGACGCTCATAGGACTTGGCAATGGAGCCGGACAAACCAGCGCCTGAACCCGGATCCAGCAGGTCAAAACCGGCGTCTTCCAGCTTCAGTGCCTTGAACAGGTTGCCGGATGAAATCTGGCAGTTCCAACCCGCGGGGCAGCCGTAAAAAGCGGCGCTATCGGGGTCTTCGGGATGCTCAAACAGGGACGCATTATCGATAATGCCCTGGATCGTGGCCAGTTCCGGATGCTTTTCTACCAGGTATTTCGGTATCCAGAACCCTTCTTCACCGCCATCAGACAGTGCCTTGCCGGCATAGCGCAGACGCTGTTCCGCGACCGCCTTGTCCAGCGCTTCCTTGATGGAGTTACTCCAGAGTTCCGGCGCGATGTCCGGTTCGCCTTTCTCTGTCATGGAGGTACCGGTAGGCATGGTATCACCGGGAACCAGCTCAGCGTCGCAGCCATAGCCGTGCTCCAGAATGAAGCGATCCACATTGGCAATCAGCGTTGCAGAGTTCCAGTTCATGTCCGCAATGGTGACTTTGCCACAATTGCCATCCGCCATTGCGATGGAACCGGCAAACATCAGGGGTAGGCCAAGCCAGGCAGCGCGCATAATGAATCCTCTTTATTATTCTGTCGCCGGCATATTACACATCTAATATTTAGACTTCAAATCATTACATGCCAAAACTTCCGGGATGGAAAACACTGGGATATACTCCTCCCAATCACGACATGACCAGCAGCATCATGAATAACACCCCATACTGGCAGGACGTCCTCATCTCTCTTCGGCGCATCATTCGGGCGACCGACCTGCAATCCAAACGCATTGTGAAAGCCTGCGGCCTGACGATACCGCAGGTGATGGTACTGCGGGCCATTGAGTCGCTCGGCGATGTGACAGTGCGGCGGATTTCAGATGATGTATCCCTGAGCCAGGCAACGGTGACAACCATCCTGAACCGGCTGGAAGACCGTCAGCTCATCGAACGAATACGCAGCGCCAGTGACCGCAGGGTCGTCAATGCCCGCCTCACGACGGATGGCCGTGACGTACTGACACGGGTGCCCCCACTACTGCATGAAGAGTTCATCAGCCAGTTTGAAAATCTGAACGATTGGGAAAAAACACAGATACTGTCGTCGCTGCAGCGAATCGCGACGATGATGGATGCAGAGTCGCTGGATGCCGCGCCAATACTGGATATCGCAGCCCCCTCCAAGGATGAACAGGTTGCGTCCAGCAAGGTAACGGAAGCAGCACCAGCTTAGATCAGGGCAATGGTTTACTCATCGCCCTTAAGAGGGAATGTTTGAGGAAGTTAAAAATACCCACCCGCAACAAACAGCCTTTCCGGCGACAGTGACACCGTCGCCGGAAGCTGCGGTTAATTATCCAAACCTCGTCGCACCATATCGACAGCCCGGAAAATCGCCCGCCCTTTATTCATGGTTTCCTGCCATTCCAACTCAGGCTGGGAGTCGGCCACGACCCCGGCACCTGCCTGAATGTGGAGCTCGTTATCCTTGATAACGGCAGTGCGTATCGCAATGGCGGTATCCATATTGCCGTTCCAGCCCAGGTAGCCCACAGCACCACCATAAACACCGCGTTTTACCGGCTCCAGCTCATCAATAATCTCCATGGCGCGCACCTTGGGTGCACCACTCAATGTGCCAGCAGGGAGGGTTGCTCGCAGAACGTCCATAGCACCCAGCCCATCCCGAATCTGCCCGGTCACATTCGATACAATATGCATGACATGGGAATAACGCTCGATGGTCATTTTATCCGTCAGCTCGACCGTGCCGGTTTTCGCCACCCGCCCCACATCATTGCGCCCCAAATCAATCAGCATCAGATGCTCAGCGATTTCCTTGGGATCATTCAGCAAATCCTGCTCCAGCAGCAGATCTTTTTCTTCCGTCGCTCCCCGCTTGCGGGTTCCGGCGATAGGCCGCACAGTGACTTCACCGTCTTCCAGACGCGCCAGAATTTCCGGTGAAGAACCGACCACATAGAAATCGCCCAAATTCAGGTAATACATATAAGGCGACGGATTCAGGCAACGCAGCGCCCGGTAAAGATCGAGTGGGTTTTCACTGAATGGAATCGACATCCGCTGGGAGAGCACCACCTGCATGGTATCGCCCGCCAGAATGTAATCCCGGATGGTCTCCACCCCAGCCTTGAACAGCTGCTCACCAAAGGAAGAGATAAACGCCTGCTCGGAAACCGCTTTTCCCTGACCAGAAGCCAGCAGAGATATGGGCGTATTCCTGAACGATTCGAGGAAAGAAACAATCCGCAGGTTCGCCTTTTCCAGCGCACCATGCTGAGAAGGATCAACATGGGTAATGAACTGTACCTTGCCGCTGAGATTATCGAAAACCACCAGGTCATCCGACAGCATCAGCAGGATATCCGGCGTTCCGATGACATCTTCCGGCTGGGTCTTTGCCAGCTTGGGCTCGATATACCGCACCGTGTCATAACCGAAATAGCCGACCAGCCCGCCATGAAAACGGGGAAGGGATTCCAGCTCCGGCACCCGGTATCGACCAATAAAATGCTCTACTTCTTCCAATGGGTCACGGCAGGTACGTTGTTCAACCACCTCGCCATCGGTTTCAATAACCAGTTCATGGCCGGTTACCTTAAATACCGTCTGACTTCCCAGTCCGATAATGGAGTAACGTCCCCACTTCTCGCCGCCCTGGACAGACTCCAGCAGGTAGGTATAGGGCTGATTCGCCAGTTTCAGGTAGGTAGATAACGGGGTATCGCAGTCTGCCAGCACTTCGCGGGTCACGGGAATGCGGTTATAGCCTTCAGTAGCCAGCTGCTCAAATTCCACAGGCGTCATGGGAAAGTATCCTTGATAGCAATAAAAACGGAAAAGTGACTTAACGGATGTTCAACGCCAGCGGCACCATCGACCGATAGCCGAGGTGGCAGGATGAGACAGATGACAGGCAAAGGAGACGTAAGTCACAGCGTACTCCGCTTCGTTCTGGTGTTATTGAGCGTAGGCAATGAGCGTATATAAGGCTTCGCGCAAGATCAACTGAATCGAAGCCCCCCACCACTAATTTATACTGTTCAAAAGCTCCCAGACTTGCCATGCTGCGCCCCTGACAAGTCGCAACCACCATAAACGCATCTAAACCGATATGACTTAACCAAGTCTTCGCTCCAATAACGCACATATCATACCCATCATCAGGCCAAACACAGGCAACACTTGAGCGGTCGACAATGCATCAGAATCAAGCACGAGTACATTCGATGCCAGTAGTGATGGCAGACCCCACAGAAAAATACCCACCGTGATATACACAGAGAATCGAGTAACTTCTGTGCACTCGCCGCCAGTCAGAAGTGCATCTGCTAACAATCCAGACCACATTCCCAGAAAAAAAGTACCTGTTTCCAGTAGCTGCTCTGACCGACGTTCCCCTCCCCCGAGAAAAACCGTAACGCCTAAACCCAGCTGAGTAAGCACAAGATTGGTACAAAGAGGTCTGGAAAGGCGCGTTTTCACTCCCTCCCATGCACTTGCACAACGCTCTTGAATCCGTGCTCTGCGAACACCATCGATTGCACGGTGATCATTTTCACTTAATCCCCCCCTACATAAAGGACATACGTTCTGTATGCGAGCAAAGCATTCGCGATGAAATACGTGTCTACATGTCGACAGACACGGATCACCTTCATTTGTCGCACGATTACAATAAAAACATAACTCTCGATTACCCATTCGCTCCATTGAAAAACACCTCATTTCCAAAAGGGTAAGCAAATAATTGTTAGCACCTATTATTCGTCACCCAATAAACCAATCCCAAAAGAAGAAAAAAAGAAAATTGGAACCCCTACAGTCAAAACCAGAATACCCGGGACAGTGTATTGAAAATCTGGAATCAGCAGCATTTCGAGAAAAACAACAGAGAAGATAGCAACAGACACTCCCTCCACCATTGAACACTGCGCACCACGCGCTGCCGCCCCTAGCAAAAAACCACATATCACAATAAACAGCTCCTTCGCCAGAAAATCAAAAACCTGTTTATTCAGAAGAGATAAATTAAAAAGTGACTTACCTGGATCCATCAATAAAGCCGCTATCTTGAATGCAATACATCCTGCAAGAATCACTCTAAACTCACAACTCTCTGGATTTAACAAAAAAGTTTTGACTGCACTGATACTCCATATAGTTCTTTTCCTTATGCCAACCATAGACACGTAATCGTGATCAGATAGCGCCCTACGACACTTGGGGCAATACTTTCTTCAATCAATACTCTGCAATAAACAAGTACGATGGAATACATGACCATACTGAAGCTGCTTTCGATCACTTAGCGAGTCAAGCCAACAAACCGAGCACATCCACTCTTCTTTTTTACTATCAATCATTCATCAATCCAGAAAATCCATTACAACCTGTGCAAGTTAAAGTAAAAAAACACATGAAATCAGAATTCACGACAATGCAGATAAAATACACTCACCCAAGGAAAGCGTACTTAATCAAAATATCAATCTTCACCTGTAGAAACGGGGACAATAAGCACTCAGAAATAATCAACGATTTGTTGCTGACCATCTAAAAACGATCAACAACAAACCACCCGAAAGAATGCAAAGTATTAAATAAGTTCAGAAAGATCACTAACAACCCAGTCAGGCTCAGCGGTTTCAATCGGCTGACCATGGTTATAGCCATAAGGCAACCCGATCACGCGAATGCCTGCCGCTTTCGCAGCAATCACATCGTTTTTAGAGTCACCCACCATCAATGCATCCTCAACACTGACATTGCACTGCTCAACCACATGCAGCAACGGTAGCGGATGCGGTTTTTTCTCCGGCAAGGTATCGCCACCAATGACCTGAAAGAAGAACTGGGTTAATCCTTTTTCTTCCAGCAACTGAGCGCTGAAATTACCGGATTTATTGGTGACCACCGCCTGCTTCACACCTTGTGCCTGCATGGCGGTCAGGAACTCAACCACGCCGGGATAAACGTCACTGAATTTGCCGCAGCTGGCACTGTAGGCTTCACGGAATAACGCGTACCCTTTTTCGAATAATGCTTCATCGACACGGCCCGGCTGATCCCCGTCCATATCATCGGCCAGTGCCCGCTTGACCATCACCGGTACACCGTTGCCTACCCACAACCGGACTTTATCTTCGCCCGCTGCCGGCATACCCAGCTGTGTCAGCATCTGATCGATCGACCAGGCCAGATCCGGCACACTGTCGACCAGTGTCCCGTCCAGGTCATACATGATGACAGCAGGCAGACGCCCAAATAGTTCCAGCAGTTTCATGGGTATTCCTTACAGCAAAAGAAGAACATCAATGAACGATGATGTCGGATTACCGTTGCTTAACCCGACATCTCGCAAGATTGGATACAATGAGTCGCAGGTAAAACGGTATTAACCGGTAACGGCGGCAAGCTCTGCACGCATCTGGTTGATCACCGCCTGATAATCCTTTTGTCCAAAAATGGCCGACCCGGCCACAAAGGTGTCAGCACCCGCCTCGGCAATCTCTCGGATATTCTGTACACCCACACCGCCGTCCACTTCCAGGCGGATATCCAGGCCGCTGTCGTCAATCAGCTTGCGGACATGACGCAGTTTATCCAGCGTAGACGGAATGAATGTCTGACCGCCAAAGCCCGGATTCACAGACATCAGCAGAATCATATCCAACCGATCCATCACATACTCCAGGCAATCCGGCGTTGTCGCAGGATTCAATACCAGCCCCGCCTTGCAGCCACCATCACGAATCATCTGGAGACTGCGGTCCACATGTTCACTGGCTTCAGGATGGAAGGTAATGAAGGTTGCCCCGGCCTCAATAAAATCGCCAATCATGCGATCTACCGGTTTCACCATCAGGTGCACATCAATGGGTGCCGTGATGCCAAAATTACGCAGTGCCTTGCACACCATCGGTCCGATGGTCAGATTAGGCACGTAGTGATTGTCCATGACATCGAAATGGACGATATCCGCACCGGCATCCAGAACAGTCTGAACGTCTTCCCCCAGGCGGGCAAAGTCAGCAGACAGAATACTGGGGGCAATGGCGAAAGGTTTCATCGAGACTCCACAGGTGTGTGATTCCGGAAATCCGGCCATTCTACTGTATTCACCCGTTGTGTTTCTAATGCCAGCTCGTTTTCAACCTCAATAATGAATAAACAATCACATCCTTTATTTTTACCAAACATCCTCAATGCCTAACCCCCCTGTCAGTATTGCTGACAGATTCTGAACCAAGCCGTTCTTTGCTGACTCCAATCACCAGTACTTGTTTTCCAGTAACACTCACAAGACTGTCAACAGGTATCCCCAATAAACCCAATAACCTGCAGCGATTGGAGAAAAACCGATGACTGAACCTTTTACCTCTCTGAAAAAACAGTTTACCCACCTGGTTGCCGGCATTATCGTGTGCCTGTCCATACCAGCCATCAGCCAAGCGAATACAGCCCCCCATGCGCACCACAACCACCAACATCCGGTGATCACCTGTAACCAGTTGATGGAGCTACTGTTTCTGGATGACCTCTGGCCCCAGATTGTGGCCGAAAGAGATCTCGAAGCTATGGGCGACTTCTATGACGAGTATTCCATACTGGCTGAATTCCCTTACGACGAAAGCAGGAACCTCGTTGGCGTCGAAACCATTGCTGCCATGTTTGAGAATGGGCCATTCAGTCTGCCCGGTGAGCTGTCCCTGACTACACTCCCAGTAGCCAGAGTTGCCTTTCAGGATACCGGCCTGATTATCAAGCAGTGGACCATGGTCAATTCTGCGGGTTCCTTCCAGGGGATTGCCGTCAAACTCCTGAACTATACCGACCACTGGAACCGGCTGATTGACCTCGAAGCGGGAGGCCTTGTGAATCTTGCCGATTTCGCTAGCACAGACCAGCCCATGGATAACACAGCGTTTGATCATCTTGCTGACCACCTGTTATCCGCCGTAGAAGGTGCCAAGGTGATCAACCTTGATAACCAGGATGAAACTGTCACCTATCCAGATTCAGAACTAACGGTTACCACGCTTGCCGCCATTCCAAATCAAAACCATGGTTTACTGATTGCTAAAGTCAGCGATACCGACCATGAATATCTGACTTTCAACGCTTTAGAAAAGACTGAAAATGGTTGGCAGGTTGTGATTCAGGCAAGAACAACATTGACTACTCATAAATAAACTGACGCATAAAAAAGGGTGCAAACCTGAATTGTCCTGCACCCTTTGTTTATCCAACAAACAACATTACTTTCTTTTTCGTTCTTCCTGAATCAGGTCGTAAGCCGCCTGAATTTCCTGGGTCTTTTTCTTGGCCATTTCCATCATTTCTTCCGGTAAGCCCTTGGCCACCAACTTGTCGGGATGGTGTTCACTCATCAGCTTCCGGTATGCCCGCTTAACATCTTTGTCAGACGCATCGGGGGATACTCCCAAGGTGGCATAGGCTTCTTTCAGTTTGCTGCGGTTGTCGACAGGCTGGCGATAACCATAGTTACCCTGCTGCTGGTAGCCACCACCGTTATAACGGCTGTAGAACGCACGCTGGGCCTGGAAACGCTGATGCAGAATCTCAAACGTAAACCGGTTGACCCCAAGGTATTCGCAGGCCTCATGCAGCACCTGCATTTCCGCCTGACTCAGCTGCCCATCCGCATAAGCGGCCTGAAGCTGCAACTCCATGAACATCTGAATCAAACTGCCGGAACCAGCCGCACGACGAAACTCCAGCAATACCCCCCGGATATCACAACCGGGTGTCTTGCCCTGGTTAAACAGGTCAATGGCCTGCTGCCGCTGGTCAGGCGAGAGGCGCATCTCATTCATCAGGGTCGTGGCGACCTGAATTTCTTCCTCATTGACCCGGCCATCCGCCTTGGCCAGCTTGCCCATGACCAGAAAGGTGGCTCGAAAGAAAGCTGTCTGGGTCTGGCGACGACGCTCACCACTCTGGCCTGCACCATAGACAATCCGGGGTTGCTGGCTGGAAAGCCAGGCCGCAATCAAGGCGCCGATTACCGCGCCAAACGGGCCGCCAAACACAAACCCCAGAAATGCAAATAATAAAATCCTGAACCACATGTTTTACTCACTGGCCGGCAGGCGACCGGCATTCAAATCCTGATCCAGCTGATGCAGACGCTCAGGCGTCCCGACATCCAGCCAGTAACCGGTAAAGTGTTCTCCCGTTACCCGCCCCTGGGCTGCAGCCTTGCGCAGCAGTGGCGCCAGGGGGAAACGGCCCGGTTGACATCCCCTGAATAACTCGGGGGAGAGAAGACTGATACCGCTGTACGTTAATGTTTTGTTTCCAGCCGATTCCGGCACATGAACCTTGCCGTCACGCAGACAGAAATCACCCTCAGGGCGATGTTCCGGGTTATCCACCAGCACAAGGTGAGCCAGACTATTTATGGGCATCTGCAGCGATTTAAAGGAAAGACGGGTAAATACATCGCCATTGACCAGCAGAAAGGGCTGATCACCCAGCAACGGTAACGCCTTGAACAAACCGCCACCGGTCTCCAGCGGCTCGTCCTCACGGGACCAGTCGATCTGCAGCCCCCAGCGCTCACCGTTACCCAGCGCCGCTTCCAGCTTGTGTCCCAACCAGGCATGGTTGATGACAATATCCCTGAACCCTTCGCGGGCCAGTCGCTCCAGGTGGTGTTCGATCAACGGTTTACCACCGGCCTCCAGCAAAGGCTTGGGGGTTTCCAGTGTCAGGGGACGCATCCGCTCGCCAAACCCGGCGGCCAGGATCATCGCTTTCATCGGTACTGCTGACGACTCGTTGTCTGACATCCTGTTACTTACTCATCGGTTAACCGGTAATCCTGCCACCACGTTTGCTGTGCGAGCCGGGGCTGGACCTCGCTGCGCAGCCAGTCTGCCTGCCCGGCCAGCACTGGATAGTGATCACACACCCACAGCAGGTAGGCGAAGACCCTAGGCACATCCTTCAGATAATCGGGCTTGCCATCACGCAGCCAGAGACGGGCAAAAATCCCCAGCACCTTGATATGTCGCTGTGCGCCAATCCAGTCAAACCAGCGTCTTACCGTGGCGGCATCATACCCGGACAACACGTCGGAACGCGCCCGAAAATCGTCCAGCCACTGGTAGACCTGCGTCTGTGGCCAGTCAATGTAACAGTCACGCAGCAACGATGCCAGATCATAGGTGGCCGGCCCCAGCACAGCGCCCTGGAAATCAATAATTCCAAGCCCTTCAGGCAACACCATCAGGTTACGGGAGTGATAATCCCGGTGAACCGGCACCTGGGGCTGTTCCAGTGCAGAAACGACCAAGTGCTCAGACAAGGCATCCAGCAGCGCCTGCTCCGGCTGCCCAATTGTCATTCCCAATAACTGTTTGAGGCACCATTCTGGAAAGAGTTCCATTTCCCGACGCAGCATGGCTGAATCATACGCCGGCAGGGGATATTCATCGGGAATTCGGGTCTGCTGCAGCAGGCGAAGGTCCGCCAGCGCCTTGTCGTAAAAATGACTGACCGTCTTGTCATCCAGCGAGAACTGAAGCACTTCATTGCCGAAGTCTTCCAGCAGCATGTAGCCACGACCATAATCGACAGAGAGCACCCCCGGCGTGCGCAGGCCTTGCCGCTGCCAACTGTTGGCGATGGCCACAAAAGGCCGGCAATCTTCATGCTCTGGTGGTGCATCGACCGCAATCCAGGTTTTTGCGTCAGACATCTGGGCCGGCTCATCACTATGCGCCCGGAAATAGCGCCTATAACTGGCATCGCCGGAGACGGCTTCCAGATTCTTCTGAATGGGATGGCCGGCCACCAGATTCAGTTCATCCGCACACCAGCGGCTCAGTTCCAGAAGACGGTTATCGGTCTGACGGGGCATGATCGCATCCTGTCGGTCAGTCATCAGGCAACGCCTGCAAAAATCAAAAAGAGGTGGCCATTATATACAGCGCCAGCCTGAAAAAGCCGTATCGCCCATCGCAAGAACGCGGTCAGCAGGCTGTGGCATTTCGGTCCAAATGTGGCTAGCTTATATCACCGCCCAGTGCTTCTTCCATTAATCCTACACCACCTGACGGCTATCCCTTATGAAAGCTGGTCCTCGGCTACCGGAATGCTTTATCATGCAGGCCTTTCAGAGTACAGGCATGTCAACGCCGACAGGATGGCCGGACTGATTACCCAATGGCAAATACACTTTTTACGTTAAAAAACAGGCTACCACTGGTCATCACCACCGGACTTCTGGCTGGCCAACCCATCATTCCCCTGTATGCCGCCCAGCCGGACGGTTTGCCGGTCAACATTCAATGGAATTGCAGCACCAGCAGCGACGGTGGCTGGCTGTGTGATCAAGGCACCCGGAATATCGGGCCGCTGAAACCTGCACCGCGAATGCCGATCACTCCGGCGCGCCAGAATCGTCTGGCAACCTCCGTCACCGTCGAAACCGAAACGGTCACCACCGTTGAAAAACTGCCTGACGCCGCTACTGCGGCCGGTGTTGCAACGACTGCCGCAACCGCCACATCTGTTGCCAGTGAACAGCCCGCTGCCATGAAGACCCTTGACTGGGTCTCCCTGACGCAGCTGCCGATCGATCGCCAGTCCGATCGTAATTCATTACTGTGTGAAGGCGGTTACCTGGAGCCGGAACGTCCAGGCATGGATTACGTCGGTGATCCGGCTGATGCACCGATTCTTGCCGCTGCCGATGCCAGCACCTATCTGGAAGAAGGTTTCGGCACCCTGAGTGGTAACGTGGTGATCAATCAGGGTTACCGCCAGATTGAAAGTGATGTTGCCAAGCTGAACCGCAACGAGAACATTGCGGATTTCGAAGGCAACGTCGTGATCCGCGAACCCAATCTGCTGATGACCGGCGATGACGCCACCGTAAACATGACCAGCGGTCGCGCCGAGATTACTGACGCCCAGTACGTGTTCCACCAGGAACGGATCCGCGGCCAGGCCAGCAAGATTGTCCGCCGTGAGAATGGCGTCATTAATATGGATGATGCCAGTTACACCACCTGCCCACCGGAAGGTTGTGTCTGGGAGTTGAAAGGTCAAGAGGTGGAACTCAATCCGCTGACTGGATTTGGTACCGCCAAGAACGCCACTGTTCGTATTCAGGATGTGCCGGTGTTCTACACCCCGTACATCTATTTCCCGATTGATGACCGCCGCCAGACCGGTCTGCTCTACCCCACCATTGGTTTTGGCGACAGCGATATCGGATTTGATTACACCCAACCCTGGTACTGGAATATCGCCCCCAACTACGACGCCACCATCACGCCTCGCTACATGAGTAAGCGGGGACTGATGCTGGAAAATGAATTCCGTTACCTGTCGGAAGATGCCAAGGGCGAGATCGGCGGTGCGTTCCTGTCCAAGGATCAGCTGAAGGACGAAAACCGGAATTACGACGAAGACCGCTGGCTGATCAACTGGCGCCATGAACAACAGTTGAGCACCAACTGGGATTACAAGATTGACTTTGCTAATGCCAGCGACAAGGACTTCCTCAGCGATTTTGGCACTGGACTGAAGCTTGGCAGCCAGAGCCCGCTCAACCAGCAGATTACCTCTACCTATTATGGTGGTGGCGACAGTGCGCACCAATGGCGGTTTACAGCCAACTTTGAAAAGCTGAAAAACATGTCCATTGATTCTGATGATCCCTACAACCGTGAGCCTCAGCTGACGCTGTTGGGCGACTGGGACATGGGCGCAGGCTTCGGATTCAATTATCTGGTGGATTACACCGAGTTTGATCGGGACAAGGACTGGAACTACAAAGGTAATGTGCCAACAGCTGACAAACCTCCTTTTGACCAAGAGCATGACGTAACCCGTCCAATCTATGGAGAAGGAACAGGAATCAACAATGCGGTTGGTCAACGGTTATACGTTCAATCGGGTGTTAAATACCGCATTGATCGCACCTATGGCTTCGTTGAGCCAAGTGTCGGATTTTCTCATGTCGGTTATGACCTGAATCGTTTGGACCTCCAGGAGGTTCGCGATCAGATGGGTGACCAGAGCCTGAGCAAAAACGATATTGAAAGCCCATCAACGACCGCACCTTTCTATGCACTGGACAGCGGTTTGTTCTTCGAACGGGATGCAGCCTTTGGTGACATGAAGTTTGTCCAGACGCTGGAACCACGGGCAAAATACCTGTATGTCCCATACCGCAGTCAACAGAGCCTGAACCCCAGTTTTGACACTGTGGAAATGTCATTCAGTTACGACAGCCTCTGGCGGAACAGTCGTTTCAGTGGTTATGACCGTATTGGTGATACCAACCAGCTGGCACTGGGTGTGACAAGCCGTTTTCTTGAAGAGGATGGCTACGAACGCTTCCGTTTTGGTATCGGACAGATATTTTATTTCCAGAAGCGGAAAGCGTATCTCGATCCCACGCTGAATGTTGAGGAAAACCCTGACTATAACCAGTCAGAAGCCCAGCGTCGTCTCATAGAAGATAACGAGGCATCAACATCACCGCTGGCTACTCAGCTGGTGTGGAATATTCGTCGTGACCTCAACCTGCGTCAGGACTGGGTGTTCAACACCAACCGTGGGCATATTGATGAATATGCTTTGGGTCTCCACTATTTACCCAAACAAAACCACGCCTTGAATTTCCGTTATCGCTACCGTGATCAGGTTGACCGTACGGTTAAAGATGATGATGGCAACAATATCTGGATTGACCCGATTACGGGAGCAGTTGTTCCGCCAGGAACCCCCGGTGCTATAGCCAAGACCGCTAGCGGCAACCTGGAAGAAGTCGATGCATCCTTCCTGATGCCACTGACCACCAACTGGAACACCGTGGGACGCTGGACGTACGACATCACCAACTCCCGCAACATGGAGCGCTCGTTCGGTGTTGAGCGTGACAGCTGCTGTTACAAGGTTCAGGTCCTGTACCGCAACTGGATTGACCCTTATGAAGACATCGATACCGCCAGCTCCAAGCATGGCGTCTTCGTCCAGTTTGTACTTAAGGGGCTCGGAAGCCTGACCGGCACCAAGGTCGAGAGCTTCCTGCAGGATATCGACGGTTACCGTCCAGAGGAATAAGTTGAAGAATTTATCAATGAGATTCATGAAAAACCGACTGTTAGGTGTACTGCTCCCGGCGGTGATGACCGCCATGACCCTGGCCGGTACCCCGGCCATGGCCAAAGTTGTTCCGCTTGACCGCATCGTTGCCGTGGTGGACAACGATGTCATCATGGAAAGCGATCTTGACACCCGCCTGAAAGCCGTAAAACGCCAGCTGCAGGAACGCAATACCGCCCTGCCGCCGGAGCATGTGCTGAAGCAGCAGATTCTCGAGCGGCTGGTGATTGAAAACCTGCAACTCCAGATCGCAGGCCGGACCGGCATCCGTGTTGATGACTGGGCGCTGAATGACGCCATTCGCTCAATTGCCGAACGCAACGGCATGACCATCGAACAGTTCCAGAAAGCGCTGGAAGCCGACGGTCTCAGCTACCGGGAAGCCCGTAACGAAATCCGCCGGGAAATGTTGATCAACCGGGTGCGTCAGCGACAGGTACTGGAACGTATCCAGGTAACCGATCGGGATATCGACAACTACCTGAATTCGGAGGAAGGTAAACAGCAGCTGGCCGTTGAATACCGCCTCGGCCATATTCTTGTGGCATTGCCGGAAGGCGCCAGCCCCAGCGAAATCCAGGCAGCCAATAGCAAGGCTGATGGCATTGTTGAACAACTGAAGAAAGGCGCAGACTTTTCCCAGGTGGCCGTCGCCCAATCCCAGGGACAGAAAGCCCTGGAAGGTGGCGACCTTGGCTGGCGCAAGGCTGACCAGCTGCCCTCCCTGTTCGCTTCAGCGGTCAAGGATCTGCAAAAAGGTGATATTTCCCAGCCAATCCGTAGCCCCAGTGGTTTCCATATCGTAAAACTGTTCGATAAGCGGGGTGATGAAAAACTGCTGCAGGAACAGCTCCACGTCCGTCATATCCTGATTCGCCCGAACGAAGTACGCAGTGATTTCGAAGCCCAGGAAATGGCCAAGAACCTGTATAAGCGCCTCCAGTCGGGTGCCGATTTCGGTGAGCTGGCCCGCGCCTATTCCGATGATACCGGTACGGCCCTGAACGGCGGTGACCTGAACTGGGTCAGCCCCAATGACATGGTGCCAGCCTTCCGCGACCAGATGATGAACGTGCCCCAGAATACCGTTTCCATTCCGTTCCGCAGCCGCTTTGGCTGGCATATCCTTGAGGTACTCGGCAAGCGCAAGGAAGATGTCAGCAACCGCGTACAACGAGCGCGCATTCAGGAAATGCTGAGAAACCGCAAGTACGAAGAGGAACTGCAGGTCTGGCTGCGTGAGCTGCGTGATCAGGCTTACGTCGAAATCAAGCTGTGACAAAGCAAACCCTACCCCGCCTTGCCATTACCGCCGGTGAACCGGCGGGCATTGGCCCTGATCTGTGCATCCTGCAGGCCAGCCAGCCACGGGATGCCCAGTTGGTTGTCATTGCTGACCCCTCGTTGTTAGAACAACGGGGACGCCAGCTGAAAGTAGATGTAAAAATCACGCCATTTGAGCCAGATGCGCCGCGCAGGTTGTCCCAGCCGGGCGAAATACAGGTCATGCCCGTCACACTGGCTGCCGCGTGTACTGCCGGACAACTGGACAGCAATAACAGTGCTTATGTACTGGAAACCCTGACCCTGGCCGTCAACGGTTGCCAGTCCGGCCTGTTCGACGCCATGGTGACAGCACCGGTTCATAAAGGTGTGATCAACGAATCCGGCATTCCGTTCAGCGGCCACACTGAATTGCTGGCTGAACTCACCCAGACGCCCCGCGTCGTGATGATGCTGGCAACGGATGGACTGCGGGTCGCTCTGGCAACCACACATCTGCCATTAGCAAAGGTGCCTGAAGCCATTACCGAGCCGTTGCTTGAAGAAGTCATCTCCATCCTCCATAACGACCTGCAACAGAAGTTTGGTGTTTCATCCCCCCATATTCTGGTGGCAGGCCTGAATCCTCATGCTGGAGAAGATGGCCATCTTGGGCGGGAAGAAATTGAGATCATCGAGCCGGTACTGACCCGAATGCGGGATCAGGGCATGAACCTGAGTGGGCCACTGCCGGCTGACACCCTGTTCAACCCGGGTCGACTTGAAAAAGCCGACGCAGTTCTGGCCATGTACCACGACCAGGGCCTGCCTGTATTAAAATACAAGGGTTTCAGCGAAGCGGTGAACGTCACCCTGGGGCTGCCGATTATCCGCACATCCGTCGATCACGGTACCGCGCTGGATTTAGCCGGTACTGGGCTGGCCAATTGCGGCAGCCTGAACACGGCAATCCGCTATGCGTTGTCGATGATCCAGAGTGCGTAGTGCGCGATCAGGGCGAGTGAGGTATGATGCGCCGCCTTGCCCTCCAGGATTTGATACAGGCTGTTCATGAACCATTCCACACCACCCGTTCTTCAGCAGAAGCACAAGGCCCGCAAGCGTTTTGGCCAGAACTTCCTGCATGATCACGGGGTTATCAACCGCATCATTGCCTCTGTTTATCCGAAGTCGGGAGACCATGTTGTCGAGATTGGCCCGGGGCAGGGTGCACTGACCGGTCAATTACTGGACGGCGCCGGTGAGCTGGATGTCATTGAACTGGATCGTGACCTGATCCCCTGGCTGAAACTCCATTTTGGTATCAACCGCCAGTTCCGGGTTCATGAAGCCGACGCCCTGACCTTTGATTTTGAGTCCCTTAAGCAGGATGAGCGTCCACTGCGTATTGTGGGCAATCTGCCTTATAACATTTCAACACCACTAATTTTCCACCTGCTCTCCTTTGCCGGTACCGTCAGGGACATGCATTTCATGCTGCAAAAGGAGGTGGTTGAGCGGCTCTGTGCAACGCACGGCGATAACCACTATGGCCGCCTGAGTGTGATGGTCCAGTATTATTGCCGTGCCGAATACCTGTTCCAGGTAGGTTCCGGCGCATTCCGCCCCGCGCCCAAAGTGGATTCCGCGATTGTCCGGCTGACCCCCTGGGATGAACTGCCTCATCCCTGCAAGGATGTCGCCCTGCTGGAAAGTATCGTGAAAGATGCCTTTGCGATGCGCCGGAAAACACTGCGTAACAGCCTGAAAAAACATATCAGTGCCGATGAGCTGACAGCACTGGATGTGGATCCCTCCATCCGGCCTGAGCATCTGCCTCTTGAGTCCTTTGTCAGAATTGCGGATTATCTAGTCCAGCAGCGGTCATAAACCCAACAAGCAGAAGAACATTGCATGCCCGGAAGCAACACAGAGCAGTACCAGATCCATGTCAGTGTCACCACCGACTACGTCAAGGACCAGTCCGAGCCGGATAACGGGCGCTATGTGTTCGCCTACCATATCACCCTGAAGAATACGGGCACCGTGGCCGCCCGCCTGCTGACCCGCCACTGGTACATTACCGATGGCAACCAGAAGGTACAGGAAGTTGCCGGCGAAGGGGTGGTCGGGCAGCAACCGCACCTGGCACCCGGTCAGAAATACGCCTATAGCAGCGGCTGCATGCTGGAAACGCCGGTCGGCACCATGCACGGCAGCTACCATATGCTGGCGGACGACGACCATGAATTTGAAGCGCCTATCCCTGTTTTCACACTCTCAGTCCCCGGCGCCCTGCACTGAGCGCCGGTCATCAAGCAGGAGGCCTGCCAGCCGATAGTCCCGCAGAGCCTCCCGCTGGTTAAAGAACACCGATATGACAGACTACGTCGTTGGCGATATCCAGGGTTGTTACTCAGACCTTCGCCACCTGCTGGACAAAGCCGGCTTTGACCCCGATCACGATACACTCTGGGCCGCCGGAGACCTGGTCAACCGTGGCCCGGAGTCCCTGGAAACCCTGCGCTATCTCAAATCCCTGAAAAAACATTGCATTGCCGTACTGGGCAATCATGACCTGCACCTGCTGGCAGTGGCCCACGGCGTGCGGGGCGCCAAGCACTCCGATACCATTGATGACATACTCGCCGCTAAAGACCGGGAAAAGCTGCTGGACTGGCTCAGGCACCGCCCCCTGGTGCACTACGACAAATCCCTCAAGACCCTGATGGTCCATGCTGGCATCCCACCGATCTGGGATATTGACCAGACCCGTGACCGGGCCAGGGAGCTCGAAAAAGTCCTGCAAAGTAAAAAGTGCGGTGAGTTTCTGGAAAACATGTACGGTAACAGTCCCAACCACTGGTCAGGCAAGCTCAAGGGCTGGGATCGCCTGCGCATGATAGCCAACTATTTCACCCGCATGCGCTTCTGCCAGGCGGACGGCACCCTGGACCTGGAAACGAAATCCGGGCTCAGCGCCCCGGTGAAAGACTTCGCCCCCTGGTTCGAGCACCCATCCCGCCTGCCGGGCAAGCTGAACATTGTATTTGGCCACTGGGCAGCACTGGAAGGTGAGACGGGCATGAAACGTATGCATGCACTGGATACCGGCTGTGTCTGGGGTAACCGGCTGACATTGATGCGACTGACAGATTACCGGCGTTTCAGTGTCGACTGTGGGTGCCGATAACGAAATAAGCTGATCAGACGAGCACCGGTTGGCATTCCATGCACACAATGCTGTTAAACTTATGTGGTTTGGATACAATCGACAACGACTTCTGGTCAGAATAACCATAATCACTAAACCGGCTACTCGGACATGGCAAAGAAGGGCGCTCCCAAAACTCCCAAAACCAGCACTTTTGTCTGGGAAGGTAAGGATAAGAACGGCCGCAAGATCAAGGGTGAGGTGAACAGCACCACTGTTGCCCTTGCCAAGGCCGAGCTTCGCAAGCAGGGTATCAATCCCACCAAAGTCCGGAAGCAGGCAGTCAACCTTGGCGGTGGCGGCGGAGGCAAGATCAAACCGCTGGATATTGCTTTCTTTACCCGACAGATGGCGACCATGGTCAAGGCCGGTGTGCCGCTATTGAACGCCTTTGACATCACGGCCGAAGGCATCGACAAACCGGCCATGAAAAACCTGATCATGGCGATCAAGAATGATGTGGCCGGTGGTAGTAACATGGCCGACTCCCTGCGCAAACACCCAGAATACTTTGATGACCTCTATTGCAGCCTGATTGCCTCCGGTGAGCAGTCCGGTGCCCTTGAGACTCTGCTGGACCGGATAGCAACGTACAAGGAAAAGAGTGAAGCCCTTAAATCCAAGATCAAAAAGGCCATGAACTACCCGATCGCGGTTGTCGCGGTGGCGTTCCTCGTGACCGGTATCCTGCTGATCAAGGTAGTACCTCAGTTTGAGGAAGTCTTTGCCGGCTTCGGGGCTGAACTGCCCGCCTTCACCCAGATGGTCATCAACCTGTCGGAAGCACTGCAGGAATGGTGGTACATCGTCATTGGTGCGCTTGTTGTGTTTGGCTTTTCCGTGAAACAGATACTGAAAACCTCAGAAGCTGCCAGAGACAAACGGGACCGACTCGTCCTGCGGTTGCCGGTTGTCGGCGCCATCCTCGACAAATCCGCCGTTGCCCGTTTCTCGCGAACCCTGGCGACCACCTTCTCAGCCGGTGTTCCCCTGGTAGAAGCGTTGGACTCGGTTGCCGGTGCTGCGGGGAATGTGGTCTACCGGCAAGCAACAGAAACCATCAAGGAAGATGTTTCAACCGGTCAGCAACTCCAGTTTGCCATGCGTAACGCCGGCATTTTCCCCAACATGGCCATCCAGATGGTCGCCATCGGTGAAGAGTCCGGTGCACTGGACGAGATGCTCTCCAAGGTCGCCAACTACTACGAAGAAGAAGTCGACAACATGGTCGACGGCCTGACCAGTCTGATGGAACCGCTCATCATGGCAGTATTGGGTGTACTCGTTGGTGGTCTTATCGTCGCAATGTACCTTCCAATATTTCAGTTGGGTTCTGTGGTCTAAAATCTGCTGTTGATATGGATTAAAACTATTGACACATGTGCGAAAGTGTTGACACGTAGATTAAAGTGTTGACACTTACTCTACCTGAACTACTTTTCCTCTCAGCAGTCAAATTCTGACTGCCTAACCTTAACTCCCGCTTAACGATCTGAAGAAGTAAGGCTAAATTGAATGAAGAGAGCGTCCCCTGTGCTCTTCAGGCAAAAT
>NZ_BAABFL010000434.1:0-21307 GCF_039540975.1 Kistimonas scapharcae | reverse complement strand
ATTTTGCCTGAAGAGCACAGGGGACGCTCTCTTCATTCAATTTAGCCTTACTTCTTCAGATCGTTAAGCGGGAGTTAAGGTATGGATATTAGCAGTTTCACTGATCACTGAGAGTCGATAAAATTACCGGTTAACTCACGTCTGGTGAGCGCAGACACTTTCAGGGGTTAAGCATGCGTGTTCATGAAATAAAACATCCGCTGGTACAGCACAAACTGGGTCTGATGCGGGTCGAAGGGATCAGCACCAAGGGCTTCAGAACGCTGGCCAGCGAGGTCGGCACCCTGCTGACCTATGAGGCGACCAAGGATCTGGCGCTGGAAGATCACACCATCAACGGTTGGGCCGGTGACGTCACGGTACAGCGCCTCAAGGGTAAGAAGATTACCATCGTCCCGATCTTGCGTGCCGGTTTGGGCATGCTGGATGGCGTGATGGAACTGATTCCCAGTGCCCGGATCAGTGTGGTCGGTCTCTACCGTGATGAAGAGACGCTGGAGCCGGTGCCCTATTTCCAGAAACTGGCCAAAAACATGGATGAGCGTATGGCGCTGGTGGTTGATCCGATGCTGGCGACCGGTGGTTCCATGCTGGCAACCATCGATATGCTCAAGGCGGCAGGTTGTCAGAATATTCGGGTACTCGTGCTGGTGGCTGCACCGGAAGGCCTGAAAAAAGTGACTGATGCCCATCCGGATGTTGAGATCTTCACGGCCTCTATTGATGAAGGTCTGAACGACAAAGGTTACATCATGCCGGGTCTGGGCGATGCCGGTGACAAGATTTTCGGAACCACCTGATCATCGTTAGAGCACAAGGGCGCTGCTGACAGCGGCAGTGCCTGACAATCCTTATAAAAACGACAACGATCCATTAGAGAGTATTTATGACACACGGGACACCGAGTGGCGGATCGCCGGTGCGGATCGCGCTGGCTGGCGGCCAGATGTTATTTGTCGCCTTTGGGGCACTGGTGCTGGTGCCAGTGTTGACGGGACTCGATCCCAGTGTTGCGCTTTTCACCGCCGGTATCGGCACCCTGATCTTTCAGTTCTGCACGGGCAGACAGATCCCCATCTTTCTTGCTTCCTCCTTTGCTTTCATTGCGCCGATTATTTATGGCGTAGAAACCTGGGGTGTACCGGCCACGATGGGTGGTTTGATGGTCGCCGGCGCTTTTTACATGATGCTGAGCCTGATGGTGCGCCTGTGGGGGACGGGGTTCCTTTACCGCCTGTTCCCGCCTGTGGTTGTGGGACCTGTGATCATGGTGATCGGTTTGATCCTGGCGCCGGCTGCGGTGAATATGGCGCTGGGAAAGACCGGGGATGGTGGGATGCAGTTAATTGCCCGTGACAAGGCCATTATTGTTTCTGCGGTTTCGTTGATTTCGACACTGCTGGTGGCAACCCTGGCCAAGGGGATTTTCAAGCTTATTCCGATCATGTTCGGCGTATTGTCAGGTTGTCTTGCAGCCTGGATCGTAGGAGTGACGGATTTCTCGGCTGTGGGAGATGTCGGGTGGTTTCATGTGCCGGCCTTCACCCTGCCGGAATGGAACTGGAGTGCGGTGCTGTTCATGGTGCCAGTGGCTATTGCCCCGGCCATTGAGCATATCGGCGATATGCTGGCCATCAGTTCGGTGACCGGCAAAGACTACCTCAAAAAACCGGGCCTGCACCGGACGCTGCTGGGGGACGGTCTCGCAACCTCGACGGCGGCACTCTTTGGCGGACCACCGAATACCACCTATTCCGAGGTGACCGGTGCGGTCATGCTGACGAAAGCCTTTAATCCAGCCATCATGACCTGGTCTGCGGTGTTTGCCATCTTGCTGGCGTTTGTGGCGAAACTTGGTGCTGTGCTGCAATCCATCCCCTTACCGGTCATGGGCGGAATTATGATGCTGTTGTTTGGCTCTATCGCGGTGGTGGGGCTTAACACGTTGATCAAGGCGCAGGTGGATTTGAGTCAACCCAGAAACCTGGCGATTGTCGCTCTGGTGCTGGTGAGTGGTATTGGCAACCTGAGCCTTACCCTGGGCAGTGTGCAGCTGTCGGGCGTGGGATTGTGTGCGGTGATTGCCATTGTATTGAACCTGGTGCTTCCCCGTGGAGAGCCTGATGGCTACCCATCTTCGGAGAATCAGGCCACGACAAAGTAACGGGTTATTACAGTGCTGGATAGCGGGGTAGGGTTGTTGCTGCCCCTTTATCCGGCAGTATGGTGCTCTTCCGTCCAATCCAGGTCGAGATGGCCGATCTCATTCCGAATGGTTTTCATGGCGGTATCACGGCTTTCGACACAGGGCAGGTAGTGCCCCAGGCCACTGATATCCAGCAACCCCCTGATACGTCGGTTGGCATTGCAAAGGACGATCTTGCCGTTGGGCGGCAGCTCCAGAAACAGATCGTATAACACCGCCAGACCATCACTGTTGATGGACTTCAGCTGGGTGCAATCCAGAACAAAACGGGAATAACCGTCCCGGGTCAGGGCGTTCAGGCTGTTATGAAGAAAATCGGCGTTATCCGGCTGGACAATGCCATCAAGCGTGATAACCACGATGTCCTGGTACTCTTCCAGTGCTAACTCCAATGACATCTCCCTTACCTCCCTGTAATACCACAAAAAAGCTGTGTACATCCTTACTATGCAGACAAGGATACCGGGAAAAAGTTCGCATGACAGTTAGACCATGGTCTTTTTGACCATGGTCTAAGAAGGGTTTTTAGATAGAAAAGGGGTCGGCTCAGGTTAGTGGGCCGGCCCCTTGGCACAGGGCATGTGCAATTCGATTACTGGCGGGGCTTTTTGGCCTCGCTTTCCAGCTGCATGCCGATGATGGCCAGTTTCAGCAGCTTCACCGGGCTTTTGGTGAACAGGGCGTCAATCAGGCGCTGGAACAGGGTAAATTTCTTTTGGGTATAAGGGTACCAGTTAGGTTCCAGCTTATCGCTCTGCTTGTCAATCAGGATCGCCTTTGAGCGAGTGAAGGCGAGAAGGCCTTCAGCACCTTTGGCCCGCCCGAATCCGCTGCTGCGGGTGCCACCGAAGGGCAGGGCCGGATTGCCTTCCGTGAGCATGACATTGTTGATGGATACGGCGCCGCAGACCAGAGCGCGGGCGACCCGGTCAGCCCGGTCCAGATCCTTGCTCCAGACGCTGGCGGATAGGCCAAACTCACTCTGGTTGGAGGTTTCAATAACCTCTTTTTCTGTCGAAAAACGGAATACGGGCAAGGTGGGGCCAAAGGTTTCCTCGCTGGCGAGGAGCATATCATCGGTTACATCCGTGATCAGGGTAGGCAGGTAAAACTTGCCCTGATCGCCGGTTACCATGCCGCCAGTAAGGATGGTAGCGCCTTTGCTGCGTGCATCCTCGACATGGCGCTTGATGATGTCTAACTGAAAGTCAGCCGTAATGGCGCCTATATCAGCATCGCCTTTATCGCCGGCATTCACGACCAGTGCATCGAACTGGGCTTTGAGTTCAGTGACAAATTCGTCATAAATACTGTCATGCACATAAAGCCGTTCCACGGAGGTGCAGGATTGACCGGCATTGGTCAGTGCGCCCCAGACCGCACCGGCCGTGGTGCGCTTGATATTGACGTCTTCAAAGACAATCATCTGATCCTTGCCACCCAATTCCACGTCAACGGGAATCAGCATGTCAGCCGCCTGTTTCAACAGCTTGCGGCCAGTTGCGCAGGAACCTGTGAAGAATATCTTGTCGGGGCGTGCGGCCACCAGACGTTGTGCGGTTACACCGGTGCCATAAACCACTTTTACGCTGTTTCTGATCAACGGAGATGCTTCAAGAATCTCTTCCAGCAGCCCTTGCATGGGAGTCAATTCTGATGGTTTGAATACCACACTGTTGCCGGCGATGAACGCGCTCATCATGAAGGTCATGGCAATGTGGAAGGGGTAGTTCCAGGGGGCAATCACCAGTACAGTGCCGAGGCTTTCATGATAAACGCGGGACTTCTTTCCCATCAGGGTGATCGGCGTGTGAACTGTCTGATCCTTCAGGATTTTCGGGGCGTTATCGATATTCCATTCCAGGTTGTCCAGTACGCCGAGGATTTCAGACACGACCGCATCGGTCAGGGTTTTGCCGGTTTCTTCACAAATGCGTGCAGCGATGTGATCACGGTTCTGCAGGACATAATCGAGCACCTTATGCACTTCATGGCAGCGCTCGGCCACTGTGTATTTGCGCAGGTCCTGGTGGGCGCTGCGACAGGCGGCAAAGAGTGCGTTTACCTGTTCTTCAGACGTTTCCTGCAGGTTATAGAGTGGACTTTCGGTGATGGCGTCATTGACGTTGATAGCTACGGCCTGGTTCATGGGGATTCCCTTGTTCTTTTATCGCTGTTTATTCGGTCATCGTTGAATTTGCGGTTAGGTGTCTGGCGCGCAATGGACTTGGTAATCCATCACGGAATAGACGCCGCTGACAGGTTTGTAGACGTTGCCTTTGCCGGAATAGTAAAGACTGAAAACAATGCCCCGTAATCCGAATTCCAGCAGCTTGAGTTGGCTGCCCAGAACTTTCGGGAGTCGCTCCCCATAACCCAGCAGGGTCAGGAACCCCTTCAGCAGTGGTATGGGAAGAGTGCCCAGCAGTGACAGCACCATTTTCAGGTCCTTGATATCCTGCGGATGAGAAGGTGCAAGCACGGTATCGATATGGGACAGGCAACCCGTTTCAGAGAAGGCCGGGAAATCACCATTGCGAGGCAGCAGGATGTCGCCAATGCGCTCAACGGCTGTCAGCTGGCGTTGGTTCAGGACTCTGGATGTGGCGTAGGTCATACAACCTCCTGCAGTCGGGGAGCGGCAACCGATTGTGTGGCTTCCTGGGTAATGGAGCGCTCACCAAAATCATTAAGGATACATTTTGCGGCGCGATGGCTCTGGGCCATGATGGTCAGTGACGGGTTGATACCCGGCGCCATGGGGTAGATGGCGCCATCTGCAATCAACAGGTTTTCAAACCCGTGAACTTGAAACTGCTCATTCACCACGGAGTCCGCAGCGTGCTGCCCGATGCTGCAGCCGCCCATCAGGTGAAGGGCGATCACAAGCGGGGACTCCATGACTTCCCTGGCGCCAACCGCTGCAAAAATATCCCGGATTTGCTGCAGGCCGGCTTCGGCACGTTGTTTGTCGACATCATCCAGTGTCTTGTCGATCACCAGTCGGCCATTACGACTGTGGCGGAGGGTGCCTGGCACTTCATCGCGTACGGCCACTTCAATACAGGCCATGCGACGGTATTGCTGCATAAAGTTCTGGTGTTGCTCTCCGAAACCTGCCTTGAGCAGGGAAACAGCTATGGGGCCGGCAAAGACATTTTCCAGTTTAAAGCCTTGTGCGCGGAAACGGGAATCATCAGACTTAAGGGATTGGAAAGCGCCTTTGTGAGAATCGACAATCTCATCCATCAGGGCAATTGACATGAACTGTGGATGGCAGTGGAAACCCTGTCCCAGTGCGGGGAGTTGATCACTGAAGCCGGAGCGTAGCAGAAGATCGGTGGAGCCAAGGGCGCCAGCAGCCATAATGCATTTGCGCGAATAGAGCGTTTGACGGTTGTTCTGTCTTTCGCCATGTACGGCGACATGACTTTTACCGTGCACGACCTGATGGACCTGAAACTGGTCTAGCAGCGTCAGCCCTTCTTTTAATGCCTTGGGAATGAAAGAGACCGCCATGCTTTGCTTGGATTCCCTGGGACAGCCGCCCAGGCAGACAATGCAGTCGTTACGGTCATTCTGGCAGTTATGCTGGCCGCGGCGGAGCGGTGCGCGTTTCAGGCCGAGTTTGTCAAAACCTTCTGCGTAAAGTTTGGCGTTGCCGTTCCAGTCGGATGCCTGAATGGTTTCCAGTGAAAGTTGCTGTTCGATGGCGCTGTAATGGCGATCCATGGTGTCGCGCTGGTAAAAGTCGACACCGGACTTGTGGCGGAAATCGTCGAGGGCAATGTCATCAAACCGATCCAGCAGGCAGTTGTTGATAATGGTGCCGCCACCAACGACCTTGCCCCGCAGTAACACCATGCCGGCATCGCGGGTGGAATCCATGCCGCCGTTCCACATCAGGTTGGCATTGGCTTCCAGTTCATTATCGGGCCAGGTGTCGGCCTGCCAGGATTTACCGGCTTCGACCAGGCACACACGGGCGCCTGCCTTGCTGAGATAATAAGCCAGAACACTGCCTGACGCGCCCGAGCCGATAACGATAAAGTCGTAGAATTTGCCCATGGACTGACCCTGTTTCAGGAGCTGTATTGTTGTTATATGGAACTATGGTACTTCTTGGGCGCCTGAATACGCAACCATAAGGCTGACACTACAACCAGGGTTGCCCGGATTGTGGAAAGATCGTGTGCAGGATTGATTCACTAACGGATGCCCGGATAGGTAGCGCAGGACATCTCTATTGTCAGGCAAAAGGCAGGCATAGATGGTGTCACCCACCCGGCCTGCTGTGGCAGTTGCATAGATTATTCCTGCGTGGTGCTGAATGTTTCAATGTAGTCCATCAGGATATCGATGTTGTCCTGGGAATAGACCAGTCCGGAGGTGTCAGGTGCGTAGAACCAGTTTTCTGCCTCAAAGCTCAGGGACGGACTTTCACCGGTCAGCCAGCTGCGATAGTCATCGAAGTACTGATACGCCTGGTTGATGTTCACTTTTTCCAGTGGCCACTGCCAGCCGCCAGGGACGACCAGTCCAAACGGGTAGCCATTGCTGTCAATCATGCCGTCGTCGGGATTGACAGCCGCAAGATCAATATCACTATTTGTGTTGTTAACGTGCATGTAGACGCGGTAGCTACCCTCATGAATGCTGCCGCGCTCTGACAGCAGGTTGGCAGTGCTGTCTGCCATGGTGATTTCGATATCGGTTTTCAGCTTCGGGTATGTGATGGATTGCCAGTCATAAACATTCGCATAGCCATCCAGCGTTGACCGGGTATTGTGGAATATGGGGATATCATCATCGATATCGTAGTATTTGGTGCTGACGTTATTGTTCTCAAGATTGGTATAGGTGACCTTGATGCTGGCGTCCCCTTGATAGAGGGGATCGGTCTCGGTCGTAATATTGGTGTTGTTCATGTCAATTACACCATCAAGATCCAGCCAGATGGAGTGATTGTAACCGGCGCCCCGGGCAAGCGGGACAAAGCTCATGGCAATGGTGTCGAGTCCGCCGTTGGCGTCGTAGGATTCCGTTGCATTGAAGGCCATGACGAAATCATTGTAGTCCGCGTCACCCGGATTCGGGTAGAGATCCTCAAAGGCCATGAAGGCCCAGGTGTCTTCTTCATTGATGGGCATGGATTGTGCGCTTTCCCCGCACCCACTGCTGCCGCCAATCAGTGGGGACAACGTGATTTGCAGTTGGCCGTTATAGGAGCCGGCTTTTTGAGAAGAGATATTGTTCAACTGCGCCAGCACCTTAACCTGATGATCGCTGTTATGTGTCTCTCCTTCTTGTGTCGAGACCTGCCCAAGGTTGTCATCAATAAAGTAATAGGTGCGGATGGTATCAGAACCATTTGTTAACTGGTTTCCGGTGACAGTGATCCGCACGCCGCCATTGCTGTCGACATGGAAAGTATCATTACCTTCGTAGCTGGTTCCGGCGGCACCGTCTGCCCCAGTGGTGGATAGATGAATATTATCCAGGTTACTAATTGCACCATAGAGTCCAACACTCATACAAACTGTAGCGCTATCAGAGATACTATTACCATTGGATACATCCCCGAATCGTTCGCTGAAACACAGGGGGGAGATAATGAGTGCGGTCATTAATCCGGCAACTTTCTTTAAGCAACTCACCGTTCAGCAACCTTGTGGTTTCCCTGAAGAGGGGTGGTTTGACTATTCAATAAATTGTCATGCTGTGATGGTTCACTTTGATTGAGGGACACATGTTTGAAGACGTTTGTTTTGTTAACTGTGATGCTGTGTTTGATGGTTTTTAATTGTTCATTCTCAATGAATGTGTAACCTGTTATTAAAATGTATTCCGGATTGTCAGGTTGTGTTTTAAAAGAGCCTAAATGAATGTTTTTTAATGCTTCTGAAGTGATTTGTTGATATGAAACTGCTTCACTCGTTGGAATGTTCGTCGGTGAGGAAGACATTTTTTGATCAATGGATGAGTGGCCGATGATCATGCGATGACCATTTGAGGCCTGAATTGTGATGAGGCACAGAGATAGAATGCTAAGAGATGTTGTTATATTCATTCCCGTTTCTCCCTCTCTTTACCCATTGAGCAGCCGTGGCCGGATCATGATCAAGATCTCGGTTTCATACGTCCGGTCAGTACTTTGCTTGAACAGGTCGCCAACGATTGGCAAATCTGCTGCGCCTGAAACGCCACTGTCCTTGCTATGTGTTTTCTTTTGCAGTAATCCGCCGATGATCAGGGCGTTACCATTACCGACATAAACACTGCTGGTGATGGAGTGGCCCACCAGACGTGGCATATCCTTGTCATGCACAAGGTCACTGACCGAGGCATTCTTGATATTCATCTGAATAACGTTATTGCTGGATACATGGGGCGTGATGATCAACTGCACCCCGTAGGACAACTCTTGTTGTTTACCATTGGTCTGTTTCATCTGGGGCAGACCATACAGTGTCTGCATGGAGTTGAAGGCCGCTTCATGGCCATCAAGGGTCACAATCGAGGGCATGGTCTTGATTTGAGCCTCGCCACTGCGGCTCAGCAGTGAAATCGCGTCGATGAATTGTGGCACCTTGAAGGCCGGCAATTGCACACTCTCATTAAAGAAGGAGGCATCGACCAGGTACTGCTTGCTGGCGGCTGCGGCGAAATCCTTGGCGCCATGCCAGTCAATGCCAAGAATATCCAGTGCGTCTTTGGCCACTTCAATAACAGTGAGTTCAAGCACTACCTGATCGGGTGCCCGGTCGAAGAGAAACAGGTCGTCCTTCAAGCGGGACTGGATGCTGCGGGGTGCCACAATGGTCAGGGTGCCCTTGTTGATATTGGGCTGAACATACTGCCGGTAGAGGGGTGGCAGCATGGTGATGATTTCCTCCGGTGTGATAAACACGGGACGGAAAACACAGGTCTCTGACAATCTTGAAAAGGACGGTGCGCCAGGTTCACGGATGCCGACGAAGATATAGTCGTCATACACCCGGTAATCATAGTCGCCGACCGACAATAGGCTGTCCAGGGCGGTTGCCAGGGGCGTGTCATCAAGCTGTATGGAGACCAGTCCTTCGACATAGTCATCCATGATGATGGAGGTTTCTGTCTGGGCGCTGACTTCTACCAGTAGTTCTCGCAGGTCGCCTTCCTCGATTTCAAGGTTGACGGTTTTGTCCGTGAGCAGATCCTGGTCAGCGGTGGTGTTGTTACAATGAAATTCACCGTGAATCTGTTCCAGGTCGGCACGGGTCGGCTGCCATTGGCCGCTCAGTGAGGCTTTCAGTTCCTGCAGGGCCTCGCGTCCGGCCTGATAGTCGTCCGATCCAGGGCGGGTTGTGGCGCATCCGCTCTGGAGCAGGATGGCAAGCAGGGCAATCATCATCCTGTTCATGATACTTCTCCTTATCTGCGCTCCGTTCCGGATGTCCCTGGTTCACTCTTGCTCAGCCTCTGGGTTCGCGGCTTTCTTTCGGATGATCTGGCGAATGGAATCATCGTACTTAAGCCTGACTTTGTAAGTCGGTTGTGTTTTGTCGCTGAAACGGTTCCTGACCTTGAATTCGTAATCGCCTTCATCCAGTTCCCGGGAGATGAATCCGAATACCTTGACGTTGGAGCCGGGGAAAACCCGGGAAGCCGGATCCTGGCGTTGCCAGGCAGATTCGGTCATCAGGCGTACCCGTTCGACCAGTTTGCGGTCCTGGTCGCGGATCTGGACTTCACTTTGCAGAAACCCCTCATGCTGGGAGAGGTTGGCAAAATCCCCCATCAGCATCAGGCGGTCGTTCAGCTTGACCAGTTCCAGCTGCTGGAAATCCGTTTTCACACGGGGACGGCGTTTGTTGTCTTCAACGGTAATGTTCAGGATGACGGCATAACGGACATTAATACTGATGCCCTGTTGGCTGGCGTTCTCTTTTAATTCCTCCACCATGACAGCGACCAGGTGATTACCAGGACTTCTGGGGGGAATCTTGATTTTGCCGGGCACCTGAATGCTGGCGTCTTTTTTAATGGTGTATTCGTCTTTTTCCAGCCTGACCCAAGCGGCCTTGCTTTGATTATTATCATTCAGGGTTTCAATAAAACCCATGTGGCCAGTATTTTGCTGTTTCATATCGTAAACTGATAACCGGACTTTCTTGGCTTTTTCTTTACCGCTGATGGTGAATTCAAACGGGACGGTGTCGCTGGATTCCGATTTTAATTCAATGATCAATGGGGAAACGGCAATGCCGGATGCCATGACTGACAGGCTGAATAGCAGTGTAATTAATAGCGTATATAATTTGATCATTTTTTTAATCCTTATTTTTAATATTTGATGATTCGACGGCGCTGATTAAAAACTCCTGATCAAATCGTGGGTTAAAAAGACATGGGGCAGGCCCCATGTAAAAAAGGCAGATCCTTTACAGTTGGGCCTTAATTCATACCGGGCATGTCGTTATTGCGGTCTGGCATGCCCGGTATGCAGTGTATTAAATACCACTGACAGTTAAGGTAATCGTACCTGAATAGGAACCTGCCTTTTGCGCCGAAATGTTGCCAAGTGTGGCGTCGGCAGAGACAGTGTGATTCGCGTTGTGCACGGAATCAGCCGTTGTATCAAACGTTAATCCGCTGTCATCCAGTGCATAGGCGGTTGAAATGGAATCTGAACCGTTGCTCAGATCGCTGCCACTGAGCGTTACCCGCACCTGACCATTACTTTCCAGGTTGTAGGTGTCACTGCCTGAATAAATCGAACCAGCCGCTCCATCGGAAGAAACGGGATTCAATACAAAATCATCCAGGTTAGTGATTGAGGCGAACAGTGCGACATCCATTGATACGGTGGCTGATTCGCTGTCGAGTTCTGCCATTGCGCTTGTGCTGGCCAGAGCCATTGCCATTGCTATCAGTGTCTTTTTCATGGTACTGCTCCTTGCTGATTACAGCGTAATACTTCGTTTACTGACTGAATGTTGGGACGCATTATTCATCGTTATTAAGTGAGGCGTATTGCGTTCCAATTTCCCTACGCCCGTATTAATCACTATAGCGAGGCCGTGGGGATTGTCATTTGGCCGGGTTTTGGCGGTGTATCATGTGACGTATCAGCTGTTACATCGGGCTGAAAACGTAACATTTGTTACACGCAGGAAGGGAAAAAAGGCGGGTTTAAGCGTAAAACGGCTGTATTTCCGGTTTTTTTATTGGAATAGGATTATTGTGACAAACAGCCGGTCGCGGTAGTCAGTACAGGCTGTATGCAGTGGAATGATGGCCGGCAGCCGAATCAAGCTAAAGGCGGGCGCACTTATGTTGGTATAGCCGCCATGCTATGGTAGACGTGAGGCTGAATAATCATCGGATGTAATCAACAAGAACGAATAAAGACTGCCTGAAAGGGCAGGATGTCAGGAATCGTGAAATGGCATTACGTACCAGTCTGGGCGTCAAACTCAGCAGTGTCATCCTGGTGATGATGGTGTCCAGCTCCATCCTGTTCACATTGTTTGTGGTACTGGACAGTAACCGCCATGCCAGGGCGGAGTTGACGGCTAATGCCCGCGCACTGGCCCAGATTCTCACCATTACCGTATCAGATCATCTCTACAGGGAAGACTACCCGCGCATTGAAGAGCATCTTCGGAAAATCGTGGAGCTCTATGACCAGATTCAGAAGGCCGAGATACGGCTGCCGGACGAGCGGGTGATAGGGTATGCCCGTGAGCCTCTCATACACGATGAACCACTCTTTGAGCATCAGGAACCGGTACTGGCCCGCAGTGGCGAGGTGATGGGGCATGTCCGGGTTGCCTTACAGAATCCCGGGGACTCTACATGGCTTCAGTCTCATGTGCCTGAGCTGGTCGCTGTCTCGTTGCTTCAGGCGGTGTGTGTGTCGCTGGTGCTGCTCATTTGTATCCGGCGCCTGGTGGTGACACCCTTGCGTCAGCTGGCCGGGCAGGCGGAACGGATCGGTGAAGGTGAGCTGTCGGAGTCCGTCAGGATGGAACGCCAGGATGAGATCGGCCTTCTGTCAGGCATCATGGAAGGCATGCGCTGTAATCTCAATGACCTGTATAACAAAATCCTCATGCAGTATTCGGAACTGGATCGCCGGGTCGATGAACGAACGGCGGAACTTCAGGAGAAAAACCGTGAGCTGGAAGAAACCCGAAGCCAGCTGATCCAGTCTGAAAAAATGGCCACGATTGGTGTGCTCGCTGCGGGGGTGGCCCATGAGATCAATAATCCCGTGGGCTATATCAGTTCAAACCTCAAGTCGCTGGAGGAGTACGTGGATGCCATGGACGATATCATCCGGGCTTATGAGGCTAAGGAGCCCGCACTGGCAGAGACCGGCAGCCTGCAAGAGATGACAGCCCTGAAAGCCCGGCATGACCTGGACTATATTCGTGACGACCTGCCGGATTTGCTGGAGGCCTGTAAGGAGGGGGTGTTTCGTATCGGTGAAACGGTCAGTGAGCTGATGGCCTTTTCCCGTCAGAACCAGCATCGTTGGCAGGAAGCGGATGTGCAGGCCTGCCTGGACAGCACGCTCAACCTGATTCGATCCGAAATTCATCACCTTGAAAAGGATTTTCAGCCCCTGCCCAGGATCCGCTGTATTCCCTCCCAATTAAACCAGGTCTTCCTTAACCTGCTGATCAATGCCATTCATGCCTCCGGGGACAATGGCAGGATATACCTCCGGACGCACCGGGTCGGGGACTGGGTTGAGGTGAGCATTCGTGATACCGGTGAGGGGATCGCGCCGGAGATCAGGGACAAGGTCTTTGAGCCCTTTTTTACGACCAAGGCGGTGGGGGCCGGAACGGGGCTGGGACTGGCGGTGTCCTATGACATTATTCAGAAACACCATGGTGAGATGCTGGTGGATCCGGATTATACCGATGGCTGTGGTTTCATCATTCGCCTTCCGGTGAATGGCTCCGGAGGGGTGTGACCCTTACTCATCGTCTCGGGAACCATCCAGCTTGTGCTGTTTCATCAGGCGGTACAGCGTCATGCGGCTGATGCCCAGTTGGCGGGCTGTCTGGGCTTTTTTGAACTGGTTGTGTTCCAGTACCCGCAGGAGTTCCTCCCTGTCCAGGTCTGCGGGACGGCGCATCACGGTGGCAGGCGCCGGGGATTCATTATTCTTTTTGACGGATACCGGTACGATGTCACTGGGCAGGGCCGAGGTGCTCAGGGTGAGATGGCCGGCCGGTGTCGATGAGCTGATATAGGCGCAGATATTTTGCAGTTCGCGGACATTGCCCGGCCAGGGGTACTGGCGGATCCAGGTTCGCAGGGTATCGCTCAATTGCCATTGTTCCGGGGTGCAGGCATGCAGACTGTAGTGACAGAGAAAATGCCGGAACAGCTGTTCGCAATCATCATGTCTTTCCCGCAGGGGCGGAATTGTCAGTGGCACCACATTGAGTCGATAGAACAGATCCTCACGAAATGCTCCCGCGCTGACGGCTTGTCGGAGTGGATGGGCGCTGGCGGAAACAATCCGGCCGTTGAAAGGGCGGCTGCCGATATCGCCCAGTGGGGTATAGTGCCTGTCCTGCAGAACACGGAGTAACTTGGCCTGTACGCCTTGAGGCAGGTCGTTGACCTCATCAAGGAATAAAGTGCCGTGGCAGACCTGGGCCAGGATGCCGGATTTATCTGATTCAGCCCCGGGGTACGCACCTTTCCGGTGACCAAAAAGCTGGGATTCCGCCATGTCTTCTGTCAGGTTGGCGCAGTTAATGGCTATAAACGGTCCGCTGTGATGGGAGGACTGGGTATGGATGGCTCTGGCGAGCAGTTCCTTGCCGGTACCGGTTTCTCCATAGATATAAATGGCGCTTTCAGTGGTGGCGGCCTGCCGGGTTTGCTCGAACAGTGCTTCCATGCAGGCGGCGCTGGTGAGTATGTCGGAAAATCCATTGTCGCCTGTTGCTGCGGTGTCAGTCGCCAGGGGGGGATGCTCTTTCAAAAGGCTGTTGATGCACTCAATCAGCGCCTGATTGGTAATCGGCTTGCTGAGAAAACGGTGGATATCCCCTTTGTTGAAACTGTCTACGACATCGGCGAAATCGGTGTAGGCAGATAAAAGAATTCGCTTGCCGGGATGCCCCTGCCGGCGGAGGTATTCGAAGATATCCGTACCCTTGAATTCGGGCATGCGCTGGTCGCAAATCAGAAGATCAAAGGAAAGGTCATCCAGTTCATCCAGGGACTCTACCCCCTGCAGCATCATCGGGCTATGGGGGGTATGACGTTTGATGACACGGTTAAGTGCCCTCAGGTTTTCCATTTCATCGTCAATCAGCAGGATATTCATTGAAGGTTTGTTATGTCATGCTGAACAGAATGTTTTTTTGAGTATAGGGTATATAGTAGGGGCGCAATTTTTTGAGGTGGCGGGGAGGCACTTCCCCCTTTTTCTTTATGGCTCTGAAGGATGGGGCGTGTGATTGAACGATGGTCGTTAAATAACAATAACAGCAGGTATATAAATTTTGGTATTCCTGCTAATCATAAAATGATTGATTCGTGCAAAATAGATAAATAGTCGAATGGCATGGCAAGGAGGTGAACAAAAATGGCTTCTCTGTATGAGCGTCTAGGGGGGGATAAGGCCATTCTTCTGGCTGTTTCCGTATTCTACGATAAAGTCGCCGATGACCCGGTGATAGGGCATTATTTCTCTGCGCTGGATATGGATAAGCTGGCACGTAAGCAGGCGGCCTTCATGAGTACGGCGTTTGGCGGCCCACTGGATGATGATGTACGTGGATTGCGTGAGGCGCATGCCGGTCTCGGTATCACTGATGAGGAGTTTGACATTGTTGTCCGATACCTTTCCGAAACCCTGACGGAGATAGGGGTAGAGGATGCCTTGAAAAACGAAGTCATGGGCATTGTATCAACAACCCGATCGGATGTGGTGGAGATTCAAGCCTCGGAGGGAGCAAGCAGTGATGGCGCTTGAGTCGCGGGATTTCGACTATGTCATCATTCATGGTCAGTGTGAGATGACCTATGATGAGTTCAATCAGCTTTCCCTGCGCGAGCGATGTAAAATCGTTCTCAATGAGAAAGTGGAATTCCTGTGTGATGGCGATAGAGTGACTTCCCGTAAAGCGTTGGGGGATACTGTGTCAAATCTGAAATCACAGGCTAAGCAGTCCCCTGAGAAGTAGTATTGACGGGTAAGTGTCTCAAAGCGAGAGGGGTGAGTATGGATGCCCGCTTCATCAGTTTTCTGTTGACTCAATGAAGTCAAGCAACGTTGCAATGTTTTCTTCCGGATACACCAGCCCTGATGTATCCGGTGAGCTGAACCAGTTCTGGGCTTCAAACCCTGGTGTGCCGGCAGGGTCGCTCAACCAGGCGCGGTAATCATCAAAGTGCTGATAGGCCTGGTCGATATGTACCCGTTCCAGGGGCCATTGCCAGCCGCCGGGTACCACCAGGCCAAAGGGAAACCCATTGCTGTCAATCATACCGTCCTCGGCATTGACGGCGGCAAGGTCGATATCCTCGTTGGTGTTATTGACATGCATGTAGACGCGATAGCTGCTTTCATCCGGCAGCCCGCGCTCCAGTAACGTGTTCACGGAATCCGCCAGGGTGATTTCTATATCGGTCTTCCATTTCGGGAAGCTAATAGGCGCATAGCTGTCAACATTGGCAAAACCGTCGAGGGCGGCTCGGGTGCTATGGAAGATCGGAATGTCGTCGTCTTTATCGAAATACTGGCTGTGGATGGTGCCGTTTTCCAGGTCGGTGTATGACACTTTAACAATGGCGTCGCCCTGATAAAGGGGAGCCGTTTCCGTGGTGATATGGGTGTGGCCCCTGTCAATGATGCCATCGAGATCCAACCAGATGGAATGGTTGTAGTCTGTCCCCCGGGCCAGCGGTGCAAAACTCAGGTTGATGGTATCGAGGCCGCCGTCGGCATCGTAGGATTCCGTGGCATGGAAAGCCATCACGAAGTCGTTATAGTCGGCATCACCGGGATTTGGGTAGAGATCTTCAAAGGCCATGAAAGCCCACTGTTCATTCTCATCCAAAGGTAATGACGTCTGGCTTTCCCCGCAGCCGCTATTGCCGCCCAGCAAGGGGGATACTGTAACAGTGACTTCGGTGGTGTAGGTGCCGGACTGTTGGGATGAGATGTTATTGAGCTGGGCTACAGCCTTGATCTGGTGGTTGCCGTCGTGGGCAAGGTCGGCCGGTGTGGTTGTGCCGCCAAGCTGGTTGTCGATGAAATAGTAGGTTCGGATGGTATCCCGGCCATTACTCAGGGACTCGCCGGTGACTATTATCCGGACGCCGCTGTTGGACTGAACATGAAAGGTGTCAGTGCCCTCGTAGCTGGCGCCGGCAGCACCGTCACTGCCCAGTGGTGTCAGTGTCATGTCATCCAGACCGGAGACGCTGGCGTAGGTGCCGACGCTCATACAGACGACGGCGTCATCTGAGAGCTCGCTATCCAGGTTGCCAAACCGTTCAGCCAGCGCAGTGGCAGTCACTGTTAGTGTGCTGACAGCTATAAAGGTGTGCTTGATTGTCATGGTTTGGTATCCGGTAACTGTCAGCTTTTCAGGATTCTGGGCCTGATCATGATCAGTACCTCGGTTTCATAGCTGCGTGTGTTGCGTTGCTGGAACAGTCCTTCCATAAACGAGAGTTCCCCGGCGCCGGAGACGCCTTTTACTTTTCGCTGATTTTTCTTCTGTAGCAGGCCTCCAATAACCAGGGCGCTGCCGTTGCCAACGTACACACTGCTGCTGATGGAGTGTCCGACCAGCCGGGGATGATCCTGGTCATAGACAAGGTCGCTGACCGAGGCATTGTTGATCTCCATCTGGATCAGGTCACTGTTTGAAATATGGGGAGTGATGGCCATCTGCACCCCGTAAGCCAGTTCCCGCTGCTTGCCATTCTGGTTCTGTAGTTGTTTAAGACCAAAGATTGTCTGCATGGAATTGAACTGTGCCTGGCGTCCATCCTGGGTCACAATCGATGGCATGGTCTTGATGTGGGCATCGCCGTTCTGGCTCAGCAGGGAAATGGCATCCAGGAAATGGCCGACCCGGTAAGCGGGCAGTTGCACGCTGGCATTAAAAAAGGAGGCATCCAGCAGGTACTGTTTGCTGGCAGCCGCGGCAAAGTTCTTGGCGGAATTCCAGTCAATCCCAAGGATGTCCAGGGCGTCCCGGGATACTTCAATCACGCTCAGTTCAAGGACGACCTGTTCCGGCGCACGGTCAAACAGATAAATATCCTGTTTTAACCGGTTTTGAATACTGTTCGGGGCGACAATGGTCAGGGTGCCCTTGCCGCTGTTGGGCTGGACATACTGGCGATAAAGCGGTGGCAGCATCACCAGGATTTCCTCGGGGCTGACGAATACCGGTCGATAGGTGCAGGTGCTGGCCAGCCGGGAAAACGAGGGGGAACTCGGTTCGCGGATGCCGACGAAAATATGGTTCCGGTAGAGGCGATAATCGAAATCGCCAATGGCCAGCACGGTGTCCAGTGCATGCCCCAGGTCGACATCATCCAGCTGGAGGGTGATCAGCCCTTCCACGTAGTCATCCATAACCACGGTGACCTCGGTCTGTGCGCTGATTTCAGCCAGTACTTCACGCAGCTCACCGTCTTCAATTTCAAGGGAAACGGTTTTTCCCTTGGTCAGGTTGCGGTGGTCGGGTTGCCAGGTACACGCATACTTGCCGCGGACTTTTGTCAGGTCGGCATTGCCTGCCTGCCATTCGTCGGCCATTGATGCCTTAAGCGCCTGCAGGGATGCCATTCGCTGCTCATAATCCGGATGACTGATGCTTTTGGTTGTTGTGCACCCGCTGAGGAAAAACATCAGGGATAGACCTGTCAGTAGTCTGTGCATGGCTTTCCCTCCTCCAGGTCAACGAGGCACCGTGGTCGTTTACTGCTCAGGATTCCGCGGCCGTTGCGCGAATGATCTGGCGGATAGAGTCGTTGTAATCCAGCTGGACCTTGTAGGTTGGCTGGGAGCGGTCCGAGAAACGGTTACGCACCTTGAACTCGTAAGTCCCTTCTGACAGGTCGCTGCCAACAAATCCGAAAACCTTGACCCGCGATTCGGGAAAAACCCGGGAGGCAGGATCCTGACGCTGCCAGGCGGATTCCGTCATCAGGCGAACCTTCTCAACCAGCTTGCGGTTGTTATCGCGAATATGCACTTCGCTGAGGAGAAAACCGTCTTTATTGGACAGGTTGGTGAAATCACCCACCACCATGAGCCGGTCATCGACCCGCACCAGCTCCAGCGCCTTGAATTCAGTCTTGATCCGGGGACGACTCTTTTTGCTGGTGGCATTGATGTTGAGGATAACGGCATAGCGAACGTTCAGGTTGATGCCGTTTTTCCGGTCACCTTCCTTGACCTCTTCAACCATGACGGCGGCGAGATGGTTACCGTTGCTTTTCCTGGGGAGTTTGACTTCACCGCGAACGGTCTGGTTGCTGTCTTTACGAATTTCCAGCGTGGATTTTTCAAGCGTAATCCAGTTGATTTTTGACAGCTTGTCATCGGCATTGGCTTCAATAAAACCCATGTGGCCGGTTTCCATCTGTGCCAGGTCGTAAACGGATAATCGGACCTTTGCACGATCCTTGCCCGCAATATTGAACTCAAAAGGAACCGTTTCGTTAGCCGTGGCGCTCAGGTCAATCAGCAGCGGAGAGACGGCAATATCGGCAGCCTGCACGGATAAGCTAACCAGTAAGCCTGTCACGAATGCCCATAGTGTTTTCATGCTTGTTTTTTCCTTCCGGTGCATACGGCAGTGGTTGGCATGATGTCAGGTTGGGATGTATAGCCCGGGATTAATCCCGGGCTCTCGACGTTAAATCGCGCTGACGGTGAGTGTGATATCCCCGGAGTAGGCGCCGGCCTTCTGTGCGGAGATGTCGCCCAGGGTGGCAACCGCTGCTACCGAATGGCTCTGGTTATGGACACTGTCAGCGGTGGTGTCGTAGGTCATGCCGCTGCCGTCCAGTGAGTAGCTGGTGGATACTGTGTCGGAACCGTTGCTCAGGTCGCTGCCGGTCATGGTGACCCGAACCTGCCCGTTGGATTCCAGATTGTAGGTATCGCTGCCGGAGTAGGTGGAACCGGCGGCGCCGTCAGTGCTGTCGGCGGTGAGGGTGAAATCATCCAGGCCGGTCAGCGACGCATAGAGTGCGACGTCCATGGAAACGGTGGCAGAGTCGCTATCCAGGTCAGCTGCAAATACCGGTGAAGCGGTCAGGGCAAGGCTGAGGGCGATAAGGGATTTTTTCATGGCAGTTTTTCCTTTTGGGTTGGTAATCACAGCGAATGTCTTATGTCTCCGCTGCCTGACCTGGTTATAGCGAGCGCTGTGCCAACTTTTTATCTTTTTGATAAATAAGGAAAAAACTGGATTTTTTGTGTTGAGGTACAACAGTGTACATGTCACATGGTACGTAACAGCTGTCACAAATGAGACGCTGAAGCAGGATTCAGCGTCCTGCCTGCCAGGGAGACGTGGTAGCACGGTGGCTGAAGTGATGGTGTTTTCACGCATTGGGCTAAAGCGTCGGGAATAACTGGGAATCCATGATTGCCTGAAAAGTCACACTGTCCTTGGTGTCAGTGGCGATCGAAAGCGTTGCCACTCAGGTACGGGTTATCGTTCGGTGCCCAACGTATTTTGCGTAATGTCACAGATTAGCCCGATCTCGTTGGGCCAGTTGATCAATGCAATCCCGTTTATGGAGGGGTAGGGAGATATGTCGCGCTCTACCCGGATGAGTGACCATGGGCAGGGTATATCAGGCATCGTCAAGAACAGGATCTTTGATCCGTTTTATAGCACTAAATTGGACGCCGCCTCCCATGCTAAGGAAGGTTCAGGCGGTCATTTCGGTATCAATTTCCATCTGCTGTAAGAGACGGTAAAGAGTCATGCGGCTGATGCCCAACTGGCGAGCAGTTTGCGCCTTATTACCGTTGTTGCGCTGCAATACCGCCAGTAATTCATCCCGCGTGATGTCAGCAGGTCGGCGGCAGCCTATGGAGGCTTGCCTGTTGGCGGCAATTCTTTGATCACCCATAAGAATGTCTTCGGGAAGCATGGTTTTGTCGATCGATAGCTGGTGAGCCGGGATGCAGGAACTGACAAAGGCGCAGACATTCTGCAGTTCCCGGATATTGCCGGGCCACGGGTAGCTGTTGATCCAGTCCGTCAGCGCCTGGCTGAGCAGCCATTCCCGAGGCTTGCGCTGCTGTGCGCTGTAGTGGCTCAGGAAGTGACGAAAGAGGAGTGGTTTGTCGTGGTGGCGCTCCCTCAGGGGGGGGAGTTTCAGGGGTATCACATTCAAGCGGTAAAACAGGTCTTCCCGAAATTGGCCCTCAGCGACCGCCTGTCGCAGTGGTGTCGCCGCTGCAGAAATCACCCGGGTATCAAAGGTTTGCGACTGGGTTGAGCCCAGGGGTTGGAATGTTTGCTCCTGCAACGCCCTGAGTAGTTTGCTCTGTACCCTTGGGGATAAATCCACGACTTCGTCCAGGAACAGGGTGCCTTTGTCTGCCTGGGAAAGGAAGCCGGGCTGGTCTTTTGTTGCACCGGTGAAAGAGCCTTTTGTGTGTCCAAATAGCTGGGATTCAGCCAGGTCGTCGGTCAGGTTTGCGCAGTTGAGAGCGATAAAGGGGCCATCCTTTCTCGGGGATAATTGGTGGATGGCGTTGGCCAGTAACTCTTTTCCCGTGCCGGTTTCACCGTTGATGTAGACACTGCTTTCTGTTGGGGCGACACACTGAATGCGCTCAAACAGGGCTTCCATGGCGGGGTCTTCAGTCAATATGTTCAGGAATGGGGTGTTGTCCGTGTGCTCGCTAATAGGGTGTTGCTGATGCGTTGTGGCGAGTTGCTGGATGGTGTCGAGCAGGGTGGCATTGGCTACCGGTTTGCTCAGAAAGCGATCAATATCCCCGTTATTACCTTAACTCCCGCTTAACGATCTGAAGAAGTAAGGCTAAATTGAATGAAGAGAGCGTCCCCTGTGCTCTTCAGGCAAAAT
>NZ_BAABFL010000433.1:0-21256 GCF_039540975.1 Kistimonas scapharcae | reverse complement strand
GTATGAAAGCATGAGCGGTAGCAACATACTGCGGATTTTCAGGCTTGGTTCAAGGCTTTCAATGAAACGTCAACAGCCCCTAAGAAGCTTATTTATCTTCAACATACAAAGACTTGTATGTTGAAGATAAAAACTACCCAGTAGTCATCAAACAATGACATTGGGTGATATCAATTTACAACGTCGCACTGTAGGTGCAGCTCTTTCCAATGAATTTTTGGTCTGCATCAGTAACACAAGTCCAAGTTCCATTTGCATCACGCTTTAAGCGAACACTCTTATCCTTAATACCTGGGTTTCCAGTAGCAAAAGTCACATTAATATAACCAGAACCATCTAAAGCGTTACCATTACTTAATGTAATCCCACCAAATGTAGGTTGAACAATGCCCAAATCAGTAGTTGTTCCGGAAGGTATGGCAGGCTTATAGTTAGCATCACCGGGGTTACCTACCTGTGCCTGAGCAGCTTGACCGCTAGGGAAAATACCATTTTCCATAACATATGCTTCTACACCAGTCTTATTTCCAGCCAAAGTAGCTACGGCAGAAGCAAGATTAGATTTACCAACATAATTCTGATACTGCGGAATCGCAACCGCAGCCAAAATACCAATGATCGCTACCACGATCATCAATTCAATCAGTGTGAAACCTTTCTGGTTCGTCATCATTATTATCCTACTTCAGTCGTTTTTATTAGGTCTTTGACCCTCTTCCCGTCCTAGGTTTAGCAAGGGGTGTGCCAGCCAGTAAAAATGCCTTAAAAGTGTGACGGAGGCCGCGCCATCTGCGTCAGCAAACTGCAAAGTGTCTGTCAGCCATTGGTTTTCAAACCCTCACGACTGACGTCAGTAGTCATGTATTCGGTAACAGGTGACATTCTGCGTCACCTTTTTGACGCAGAAAAATGCACGCACCAGGTCACTCGCGTTCATCTTTCTAAACATAAACGACAAGAGGATATGAAGTACGATTGCCGGAAAGGTTAGAGCAACAAAAAAACTTATAGGGTACTTTTATCGCACCAGGGTTTGGGTCAGCAGTTGCTCCAGCATGGCAAAGCGCTGCTCAACCCGAAACAGCAATTTTTCCAACCGGTTGAGCCGCTCCGCCTGCTCATCCAGCCGGATTTCCAGCTGATCAAAGCGCAGACTCGGTTGACTGCGCGGATCCTCTACCGGCACCGTCAACTGTTGCAGGTGAACCAGGCGCTGCTCCAGCTGGCGGAAATGCTTTTCCACCCGCAGCCCAAGCTGATGCCGTTCATCCAGTAATATCCGAGCCACTTCCTGTATCAATACGACGACCTCACGGGTATCGTCGCCGTTCACCCTGTTCCGGGCATCCATCTCCTGAGCCATACCTTCACCTCCGTTGTAGAAACTGCGCAGTGAGCATAACAAAGCGTTGGCATCACGCACTGACGACCCGGCGAGTATCGCTGACAACCACCCCAAAAAAACGGGCTATTAAAAACAGCATCAGGATCAATCGGTCATTCAGAAATGAAGAAAGAAGAAAGAAGAAAGAAGAAATGATTTATCAAGATCCTTGTCGGAACCGGCGCTTCCCTGAAACCTTCGACTGCTTAAAATCTTCGGCCGGTTCCGACAAGGCCGTTGAATGTATACGGATTAAATCGGGATTGGCATAACGACCGCGTCAGCCGTTACAACAAACAACCCTGCCGGGCGTGGTTGTTATTGCCCCTGCCCGGCAGTGTGCAGATACCTGTACAAAACGGCCGTATACGACCTATACGCGCGTCTGACCTTCATAGACCCGGGTAGCCGGCCCCGTCATCATGACCGGATATCCCTCACCTTTCCAGGTAATGGACAGAGAGCCGCCGGGTAATGTGACCGTCACAGTTTCTTCCAGCATGCCCCGTAACCGGCCCGCCACAACGGCCGCACAGGCGCCGGTACCACAGGCCAGCGTTTCGCCCACACCACGCTCATAGACACGCAGACGGATCTCGGCAGGATTGACGATTTCCATGAAGCCAGCATTACAGCGCTCGGGGAAACGAATATGCCGATGGATCACCGGGCCGAGCTTTTCGACCGGCGCACTGTCGACATCGTCGACCTGCAACACCGCATGGGGGTTGCCCATGGACACCGCCGCAATCTCCAGCTCCCGTCCATCCACTTCCAGGTTGTAGGTGATCGACTGCCGGTCGGTTTTGAAGGGGATATCCCAGGGATCCAGGATCGGCTCCCCCATGTTGACGGTAATATCGCCATTCTTTTCGACCCGGAGTTCAATATCGCCCCTGGCGGTCTCAACCCGGATCAGTTCCTTGACGGTCAGCTTCTTATCGCGGACAAAGCGGGCAAAACAACGGGCGCCGTTGCCACACTGTTCCACTTCACTGCCATCAGCATTGAAGATCCGGTAGCGGAAATCCATATCCGGCCGGCCCGGCGGCTCCACCAGCAGCAGCTGGTCGAAACCGATGCCGAAGCGCCGGTCGGCCAGGTCACGGATCTGTTCAGGGGACAGACGCACACTCTGGGTGACCATGTCGACCACCATGAAGTCATTGCCCAGTCCGTGCATCTTTGTAAACCGTAACAGCATAAGGTCCCCTTCAGGGCAGCAGAGACTCCGCCGCCAGCAGTGCTTCCAGTGTTTCCCTCTGACGCACCACGTGGTACGCCTCGCCATCGACCATCACTTCCGGCGGCCGGCAGCGCACATTGTAATTGGACGTCATTCCCATACAGTAGGCGCCGGCGGAGTGGATCGCCAGCAGATCGCCTTCCGCCAGGCTGAGCATGCGCTCTTTGCCAAGGAAATCGGTGCTTTCGCAGACCGGGCCGACAATGTCATAACACTGTGCTTCACCGCCATTTGGTTTGACCGGCTGGATATCATGCCAGCCGCCATAGAGCGAAGGCCGGATCAGGTCATTCATTGCCGCATCAACGATGGCAAACTGTTTGTGCTCGGTATGCTTAAGCATTTCAACCCTGGTCAGGAGGATGCCCGCGTTGCCCGCAATCGAGCGGCCAGGTTCGAGAATCAGCTCAAGATTACGGTCGCCCAGACGCTCGCGGACGGCGGCCAGGTAAACGTCTGGTGCCGGCGGCTCTTCGTCCTGATAGGTAATGCCCAGTCCACCGCCAAGATCCAGATGGCGAATAGTGATGCCTTTTTCCGCCAGTCGGTCAATCAGCCCCAGCAGCAGGTCCAGCGCATCCAGGAATGGCGCAATAGTGGTGAGCTGGGAACCGATATGGCAGTCCACGCCACTGACCTCAAGGTTAGGCATGGCAGCCGCTTTTTCATACACCGCCTCAGCCCGCTCAATGGCAATGCCAAACTTGTTCTCTTTCAGGCCGGTGGAGATATAAGGATGGGTTTGGGCATCCACATCCGGATTGACCCGCAGCGAAATACGGGCCACCTTGCCCGCGGCTGCCGCGACCGCCTGCAGGCGCTCCAGCTCCGGTTCGGATTCCACATTGAAGCAATACACACCGGCTTCCAGCGCCCGGGCCAGCTCATCGGCCCGCTTGCCCACACCGGAGAACACCACCCGTGCCGGATCGCCACCGGCGGCGATGACCTTCTCCAGCTCACCGACCGACACGATATCAAACCCGGCGCCCAACCGGGCCAGCACATTCAGCACCGCCAGGTTGCCATTGGCCTTGACCGCGTAGCAGATCATGCCAGGCATACCCTCCAGCGCCTGGGCGTAGGCGAGGTAACGGGCTTCCAGCTCCGCCCGTGAATAGATGTACACCGGCGTACCCACCGCCTCGGCGATGGCACTGACCGGCACACCCTCGGCGTAGAGTTCGCCGTTCTTATCAGTAAATGGGCTCATGAAACGGCTACTCCCCCCGCAGCGTCACGTTGTCCTCCACCGACGCACCGGCCTGCAGAGACTGGGACGCTTCCGGCAGGTAAAGCGGGCCTTTCTGGCCACAGGCTGAGAGCATGAATCCCAGGATCGCCAGCACCATTACGCGTTTCATTGAGGACTCCTGTACATGAAGATCAGTATTAGCCGTGAAGTATACCTGCGACACCGCAGTGAGGACAGGCATTGCCAGCGCTCGGACAAGCGGTTAAGTTTGCCCGCTGATTTGCCGGGCAACCGGTTAGTGATTATTCCTGTGACCGGCACACTGCCGGACTGATAGCGGAGTCCCCTCAGCATGATGAGCGAGAATGCCTTCAACCACCGGTTGGACGACCTGATGGTCGCCGTCGAAGACGCCATTGAAGAGAGCGGCCTGGATATCGATTATGAAACCACCGCCGGCATCCTGACCCTGACCTTCGAGAATAACAGCAAGATCATCCTGAGCCGCCAGGGTGTTATGCGTCAGTTGTGGGTTGCGGCAAAAAGTGGTGGGTTTCATTTTGATTTTGATGACGAGAAAGAAGAGTGGATCTGCGACAGTAATGGGGAAACCCTAATACAGCTTTTGAATCGCTGCGCCAGTGAGCAGGCGGAAGAAGCAATCAGCCTTGTCTTTTGACAGGGCTAATAGCTTGATGACTGAATGTCTGCAACGACATGACTTTGGTTAACGCCAAATACGTTTGATTACTCTAACGTAACCTGACTAACGGATTGCCGATGTATACCCCTGATTCTTTAATATCTTTAACGGCTACGCCTCCCATTCCAACAGTCACATCGTCACAAATTGACACGCCCTGGCGAACCGACGCATTAGTGCCGAAATACACTCCGTTCCCAAACTGGCAATTGCCGCTGATATTGACCGCTGGCGCCGTTGTAAAGAAATCACCCATCTTGCAGTCATGACCAATCGTTGTATGCAGGTTCAGGTGGGCATGCCGCCCAATCGTAATATTGCAGGTCAACACCGTGCCGGCAGTGACAATACAGCCTTCTGCCAGGTCGACCCAGGGAGAAATGACGGCAGAGGGATGAATGATGGTGGTGAACCGGGTATCAGGAGGCAACTGCCCTACTACCCGTTTTCTGGCTGATGGCTCACCGATGGCAACAACCACCTGATACTGCTCAGGGGAAAACACCGACCGCTTGATCACCGGAACCCCCATGACTTCTGGCTCATCGTAAGCTGAGTCGTCCACCATAAAAACCGCTATATCACCGATGGTACGCGGGCTTGCGCCGACAGAATCCATGAGGCATACCAATGCCTCGCGACCAAATCCACCGGTTCCAAAAATGCAATATTTCTTGCTGTGGCTGTTTTTTGTATTCATTCCATTGTTCTTTTATTGCTGTCGATCAATAAAGCGTATGGGTAGCGTCATTAACCGTACATAGAACCGTTCTTTTATTCCTGACCACTCATTCTATCGGCCACCCGGCTTAGTAACTCAGGCGGCAAGACACTCTCCAGCTCTGCACATGGCTGCAGGTTCAGCGACGGACTTTCAAACCGGGTAATCGTCCGCTCACCATGCTTAAGGTTTCTAGTCGCCTGCAGCGCTATGTCTCCACCCGTCACACAAGACCCTCTGTAGACTGGCGATACGATGGCCAATGTCCTTTGGTGCAGGTTGGGTATTGTTTTGTCAGGCTGTGAGTCAGATAACACTGTAGTCGGCTGAGGCAATACCACCGTATCCTCAGACACTTCGTCGATGGACAACGCTCCCGGCGCCATCGCCTCATGCCCGGTATCATCAAACTGCTCAATCACCGTTTCCAGTTCTACCACCGTCAGGCTGTTATGCTCCTGCAGCAATTGGGCAACACACCCTTCAGCCACAACGGGACGATAACCTTTCTCAATCAGTACCGGCGTTAAGACACAGACGACAACGTCCCTATCCTCCCGTGCCAGCTGGCAAAGGGGTTGCCGCTCCTGGAGAAGCGCTTCATAGCGTTTGTCACTAAGACCCGGAGAATCTTCACCGAGGAAGAACAAATCATTATCACCCACATCCTGAAGGAAGTTGCCTGCAACAAATTCGTCCTGATGCACAAACGCCCTGTCATCAAGGTCTTCTGAGACACGCTCTTCCCTCCCATCCTCGTGATCAGTGAACGCCTTGACATCAGGCATCATTTTCTTGAAAAACGCAGACATCCGTTTCATGTCATCCCTGTCCGATGTGGGCTTTTTTTCCGGTACGTATTCTTAAATCTAGTGCAGGGACTGCCAATTGCCTGAGAAATCGGTTGCCTTGATATCTGGCAAGTTACCAGGCGGTTCTTCTCTTATAATCAGGCCTCCATGAAATAACAGAGGCCGTACCATGCTCAGTGAAACAATGATCAGCCGCCTGAATGAGCAGATTAACCTGGAGTTCTACTCGTCCAACCTGTACCTGCAAATGAGCGCCTGGTGTGAGTTCCACGGGTTCGAAGGCAGCGCCAAATTCCTTCGCTCCCACGCGGCGGAAGAAATGACCCATATGCACCGTCTGTTCAATTATGTCAACGAAACCGGCGCCATGGCCCAGGTGGGAAAAATCAGTGCGCCGCCCATATCGTTTGAGAACATTGCAGACGTCTTCCGCAATACCTATGAGCATGAGTGCCTGGTCACCCGCAAGATCAATGAACTGGCCCATACCGCCTTCACCGAGCAGGATTACTCCACGTTCAACTTCCTGCAGTGGTACGTGGGTGAGCAGCATGAAGAAGAAAAACTGTTCAAATCGATTCTGGATAAAGTGGAAATGATCGGCATGGAGGGCAAAGGCCTGTTCTTCATCGATCAGGAAGTGGGTCGTATGGATGTCACCCATCCCCACACCCCGCCAACCACCGCCTGACGCGCTATTCCGGCAGAGGGTATTGACCCTCTGCAACAGCTCAGGCTGCATCAATTGCAACCGCACCTTTCAACCTGCACGTTCAGATAACAACCGCAGCCCTCCAGGAGGGTGCCCTTAGCGCAAATTGTTCTCATCAGACAGTGACGGCCTTTCTATGCTTGGGACGCGGTATCTCACCCGCTGTTCCCTGGGTAATACAGGTAAACAGCGTCCCTTGTCCCATAACGGCCATTGAGAAGCGCCGTTATTTTTTAGAGGACCCTGACCATGAAACGAAGGTTTTGTTTCCTGCTTTTCTCGGTCTTTTGCACAGTAGCCTATTCGAATTCTGATAAGCCGGTGGCCGGTACACAAATGGTCGAAATGGAAGGCCGCGGGGTTTATATCACATCCCCTTCTGCCGTGTTTGATAGCCATAAAACCCTTACCCTGAATGCACCGGCCATCGACTGGTTGGGCGATATGAAGAAAGAGCATCTAGACGTTCTGGACGGCATTGACCTTAGAGACATACCCAGTTTTGCTGCCACCCTGGACACAGGCTTTAAAAAAAGTCAGGGATTGTCGACGATCACTTTAACGTTTGTGAGAAGCGGAAAAAAACAAACACTGGATATTCATGATCCCGTCATTCATATCAGCAGCCAAAATGGCAACATCCGTTTTTCATTCAAGGAACCCGTGAAATCGATACCTGAGCAGACCATGGAACAGGTCACATTGACCGTCAAAACATGGCATCTCCCGACGGTGAACCTGGGGCGTTTTCCGATGCATGCCGTCTGCTGCAACTGCAGTGGCGGGTGTGCTGCACTATGGATACTCTTTGCGTGGTGCAATACATGCCTGGAACCTTCAGGCGGTGAATTTTGCTGCCAACATTGCCATATGCCGGCAGCGCCCGGTGAGACATGCCCGTGAGGAATCCAGCCTTGAAACAGGCTGCAGGCCAGCTCAAATAATCGAGCTGGCTTTTCATAGATACCGCTCAATGCTTTTCCCTTAGACTACCGTTACCGTACTCTCTCTGCTTTATCTCGGGCTTCACGTCCCTTATCGTTGAAACCATCACCGTCTATTTTTCGTATCTGTCCAGACAGGTACCTGACAGGGGTAGTGTTTATGTACGACTCAGTTAAAGATTATTACGGCAAGGTGCTGCAGGGCTCCGATGATCTCAAGACCAACGCCTGCTGTACGGGCGCGGAATTACCTGCCTATATCCGCGCGGCCCTGAGCGACATCCACGACGAAGTGCTGACCCGCTACTATGGCTGCGGCCTGATCGCACCACAGCAACTCAAGGGTTGCCATATTCTGGACCTTGGCAGCGGCTCAGGCCGCGACTGCTATGTACTGTCCAGACTGGTGGGAGAGGATGGCTCGGTGGTCGGCGTTGATATGACACCGGAACAACTGGAGGTTGCCAACCGCCATATCGACTATCACACCGACAAATACGGCTATAAACAGCCCAATGTCCGTTTTCTGGAAGGCTACCTTGAGCGACTTCATGAACTGGATCTGCCAGACAACAGTTTCGATATCATTGTGTCCAACTGTGTCATCAACCTGTCACCCGATAAACCCGCCGTACTGCGGGAAGCGTTGCGCCTGCTCAAGCCCGGTGGAGAGCTCTACTTCTCCGATGTCTACGCCAGCCGTCGTGTACCGACCGAACTGCTGGAAGATCCGGTACTCTATGGGGAATGCCTGAGCGGCGCCCTTTACTGGAATGATTTTATTACTCTTGCCAAAAAAGCAGGCTTCCTTGATCCGCGCCTGGTAGAAAGCAGCTCCATCACCATCGAAAACCGCTCGATTGAAGAAAAAATCGGCCATATCGATTTCTGGTCTGCCACCTGGCGCCTGTTCAAACTGCCGGCGCTGGAGTCTGCGTGTGAAGATTATGGGCAGGCGGTCATCTACAAAGGTACCATTGAGCACTGCCCGAAGCAGTTTGTTCTGGATAATCACCACCTGATCGAAACCGGCAAAGTATTCCCGGTCTGCGGCAATACCTGGCAGATGCTGCATGAAACCCGCTTCCGGGAACATTTCGAGTTTATCGGGGATATGTCGACCCATTACGGCATCTACGCCGATTGCGGGACACCGGTACCCTTTGAATCACAGACAGCCACCGAAAGCAGCGGCGGTTGTTGCTGACGAACGTCTGCGGGCGAACTCTTGGTGTCGCCCGCATGCTGCTTCAGGAAACACGGAAAACGCATGGAACTGATTGCAAAAGAACAAGCCCACAGCCATCACTGGCATTACACGGCAGATGGCTCACCCAGAGGGTATATAGATCCCCACGCCCTGCGGGAGCTGTGGTTTCATACCGGCACCGCCTGCAACCTGGCCTGTCCTTTCTGCCTGGAAGGTTCCAGTCCCGGTGATAACCGCCTGCAACTGATGAAGCTGGACGACGTGCGCCCGTTCGTTGATGAAGCCGTCAGCCTTGGCGTTGAACAGTTTTCCTTTACCGGTGGCGAGCCCTTTGTGGCAAAGGATATGGTCAAGATTCTTGCCTACGCCAGCCGCTTCCGACCCTGCCTGGTGCTGACCAATGGAACAGAGCCGGTGTTGCAGCGCCTTCACCAGATCGCGACGCTGTCCACGAGCCCCCACCCGGTCTCATTCCGGGTCAGCATTGACTACCCCGATCGTGCGCAACACGATAGCGGCCGTGGAAATGGAAGTTTCGATAACGCATTCAACGGTCTTAAAGAACTGCACTCGCTGGGATTTCATGTCTCTGTCGCCAGACAAATGGCCTCAGATGAAGACACCAATGCCGTCACAGCCGAATACCGGGCACTGTTCAGACAACATCATTTACCGGAAGATCTGACCCTGGTCGCCTTTCCCGATTTCATGCCTCCCGGCAGTACCGTGGAAACACCCCAGATCACTGAACACTGCATGACCCATTACCAGACGGAAGAAAGTCGCCGTCATTTCATGTGTGCATTCAGCAAAATGGTCATCAAAACCAAAGGACTGATGAAAGTTTACGCCTGCACCCTCGTCGATGATGATCCGGAGTACGAGCTGGGCCGCACCCTGACCGAAAGCCTGAACCAGCGGATCAGCATGAAGCATCACCGTTGCTTCAGTTGCTTCTCCTACGGTTCATCCTGCAGCGAAATGACCGATTGAGGTGGCCTGTGAAAAAAAGCGTTGGGTTCCTGATCCTCTCACTGACCTTACTGGCTACCGGTTGTAGCTGGATGCCCTGGCAACGGACGTTTCAACCGGCAACATTCAGCGATCTGCCCGGCTGGAACAGCGAAGAAGCCAACGGGCTGAAAACCTCACTGATGCATAGTTGCGCGGTTTATCAAAAACGTTCAGGGCCGGTCAATGACAATGCCCTGTTTGGTACCTATGAACAGTGGCAGCCGCTCTGTGACCAGCTGGCCGAAACCAACGGCAGTGCACTGACCACTTTTTTTCAGGATAACTTCGACGTATACCGTGTAGCGCCCTGGGAAGAAGGCCTGTTTACGGGTTACTACTCCCCGCTGCTTTACGGCAGCCGTCAACCCTCAGAACGCTACCATGTTCCCCTGATCGACAAACCTGCCGACCTGGTGATGTTCAATCCCAAAGACTTTGGCATGGAAGAAGACGCCGTGCTGAAAGGAAAACTCAACCGGGGCTGGCTGATTCCCTACGATGATCGTGAAGGCATCAATCGCCGCTTTGCCAAAGGGCATTACCGGGATGATGTCGTCCTCTGGGTTGACGATACGGTTGACCGGTTTTTCCTGCAGATTCAGGGTTCCGGCTTTGTACAGCTGGATACCGGCGAACAAGTCTACGTCCGGATTTCCGGTCGCAACGGGCACCCCTACTTTGCGATTGGTCGCTACCTGAAACGGGAAGGTCTGCTGGAAACGGTCACCATGCAAAGCATACGGCAGTGGCTGAAAGATAATCCGGACCGGTTGGAGGAAGTGCTCTACCAGAACCGGGATTTCATCTTTTTCAGCGAAAGGCCGGAAGGTGGCCCAATTGGCGCGCAGGGTGTTGTCCTGACCCCGGACCGCAGTGCGGCCGTTGACCGCAGCATTATTCCCCTGGGAACCCCGCTGTGGCTGGAAACCACGCTCACGTCAGATGACGACAGCCACTGGGCCCATGCCATGACGGCGCAGGATGTCGGCTCAGCGATCAAGGGCAAAGTCAGGGCGGATATTTTCTTTGGCGCTGGCGAAAAGGCCGCGAAGAAAGCCGGCCACCAGAATGCCGGTGGCAAGCTGTATGTCTTTGTACCGCGAGCAAAGGAAGAAGCACGGTAAGCGCGGCAATCGCAGCGCTTACCATTCTGAGAATCAGGCCATCTCGAGAACCTTATCCACAAGCCGGTTAATACCGGTTGCCGCTTCACTGATACTGCCGGCCAGCATATAGGCCGGCGTTGTCACCAGCTTATTGTCTTCATCCACCACGATATCGTGCACCGGACAGTCCACATGCTCAGCTCCGGTCACCCGGATGACCTCGGCAGTTTCACCATCATTACCAATGGTGCAGCGGACTCCGGCACCAAACAGCTTGCCGGCCATAGCCGGGGTAATACAGATCAGACCAACCGGTTTCTTCGCTTCGGCAAACGCCTGAACGGTTTTTAAGACATCAGCCTGCACCGTCATATCCGCGCCGGTCAGCGCAAAATCCGAGAGGTTCTTGGCTGCACCAAAACCACCGGGAATGATCAGTGCATCATAATCTGCAGCCTGACACTCAGCTAAATCACGGATATTGCCACGAGCCAGACGCGCCGCTTCCACCAGCACGCTGCGGGATTCCGGCATTTCCTCGCCGGTCACATGGTTGATGACATGGTGCTGGGGAATATCCGGTGCAAAACACTGGTACTCTGCGCCATTCTGATCGAGTCTCAACAGGGTAATGACTGACTCATAGATTTCTGAACCATCAAAGACGCCGCAACCGGAGAGAATCACTGCAATACGTTTGTTCATAGGGACTCCTCACTTCGAGAGATTGTCTTCAAGAAATGTCAGTAACCGGACTTCTGCCGCTTTTGCCGCGGTCCGATCGTAGGAATTCATGGCAGACGGGGCATCGAACACATGCTCAACCCCAGGGAAAAACCGGGTTTCCACGGGATAGTCATTGGCCTGGTAACGATCAAATACATCAACACATTCTGCGGTATCAATCACCGTATCCTGTCCGGCAAGAAACACCAAGGTGGGTTGTTTTACAGCCCACGCACTGCGAAATCGGGCGGGAAAACCACAGTAGGGGTAATAGGCCGCCACCGCCCTGACACCTGCCAGTGCCTGCGTATCCTCATCATCGGAACCGTGGACAGAACCGGAGCCATAAGCCAGGGCATCCAGTACCGTCCATCCGCCATGGGAGTAGCCGAGCAGCGCGAGCCGGTCAGCCGCTACATAAGGCAGCTGCCGAACATGCGACAACGCAGCCCTTACATCCACCACCCGTTCATTGCCCCACAGCGCATGCCCTTTGCAAACCGGGCGAGGCGTCAGGTTGCGGCCACTGAAGCTGTCGACCAGGATGGCCACATAGCCATTGTCCCGCAACCACTCGCCCCGTGGCCTTGAGATCTCTGGTTGCGGCCCGCCGCAACCGTGGAAGACCAGCACTGCCGGGAATGGCCCATCACCGTCGGGCCGGTAAATTTCATACCAGGGCGAGAGCAGGCCACTGATCGCCTCGCGGGTGCGTGACTCAGGAAAAAGCGCACGGGCATACGGCCAGAGACCGGCCACCATTCCGATGATGGCCAGCAGGAAGAGTCCCACCGCGAGCCTGCGTTTTATCCGATACGCCATCTGAAACCTGTTCCACTGCTATTCTGCCAACACCATACTAAATCCCTCTCAAAACAGCCATGTGGGAACCGGTTCCATGGGGTAATTGTCCAATACACAGACCAGCCTGATGGCGCAGTGACGCATAAAAGGCCTGTACCTCTGCTTCACGAAAGCTGGTAGGCTGTTACTCATTCAGTACAGAGGAGAGAGACAATGGCAGCGGTACGGTGGATACTCGGACGCCTGATTTTACTGCTCAACGCCCTGACCCCCGTGGGCAGTGTAAAGCGGTCCCCAGAGGCTCAGGCCATTGTTGACCGGGAAACAGCCAGCCTGGTGCTCTACCAGTTTGAAGCCTGTCCTTTCTGTGTAAAAGTCCGTCGCGGCATGAAGCGGCTGGGATTGAAAATCGAAACCCGGGACGCCAAACGCTGCCCGCAGGCGCGTGAAGAATTACTTCAGGGCGGCGGCAAGGTAAAAGTCCCCTGCCTCCGCATTGAAAAAGAGAATGGTGAAGTGCGCTGGATGTACGAATCCTCCGACATCATCAGCTACCTGGAACAGCACTTTGCTCCGGGCCAGGAAACCGTGGCTCAGTGCCGGGCTGCCAGCCGCTGAGAAGCCGCTTCATCCAGCGCAAATCCTTTACGTGACGTCATGAAGCAGCTGCTTGCCATCGCAATGACAGCTGCCGTCACCATCAGCAATAACGGCCCTTTGTCGTACCCCATCTGACTGAGCAGTTCCAGCACATAAGGGGTTCCCCCACCAAACACACAGACACCAATATTCAGACTGACCGCCACGCCGGTATAGCGAACCCGGGTATCAAACAACTCGACCAGTGCCGCTTCATAGCAACCATTCCCGATGGCTGCAGGGAGCAACGTCAGTAACGCCACCAGCCAGAGCTGACCATCCTGCAGGGCACTGAATGCTGGCCAGGCGACCAGCAGCATCAACAGCCCGCCGGTAAACAGCATCCGACGACGCCCCAGGTAATCGGAAAGCCAGCCTGAGAGCAGCGTCATCAGGGACAACCCCAACATAATGGCGGTAGACACCAGGTAGATTGATCCTTCAGACAAGTTCAAATGCCGGCTGGCATAGGGGGTAAGAAAGAGATAGAACGACACCATGGTCGCCGCCGATGCGATCAAGCCAACACCGACCAGAATCGAACGCGCGTGGGACTGAAACAGATCCTTGACTGGTATCCGCGCCACCGTCTGCTCCTGAAGAATCCGGGTGAACGCCGGCGATTCCACGATACCGCGGCGAAGGAAATAGCCCAGAATGCCAAGCAGGCTTCCCAATACAAACGGAATCCGCCAGCCCCAATCCTGCAACTGTTCCGCCGACAACAAGGCATTCAACACAACCCCGGTCGTCGAAGCCAACACCAACCCCAGCACCGCTGAAGCAATGATGGCGGATGTCAGCAATCCCCGTCGCTGCGGCGACACATGCTCTGCCGCGAACACCAGGGCACCGGGTAACTCCCCACCAACAGACAGCCCCTGAAGTAGCCGCAGGCAGGCCAGCAATACCACGGCCATCCCACCGATAGCGGCATAACTCGGCAACAACCCGATACCCAGGGTCGCAACAGACATCATGATGATGGAAAGGCGAAACAGCTTCTTGCGGCCCAGCCGGTCGCCGAAATGGCTGAAGATAATCCCTCCCAGGGGGCGAATGAAATTACCACCGGAATAAATGGCAAACATCCACAGAACACCCGTGTCACTGTGCGCCGGCAGGAAGACATCGGCCAGTTGGCTGGCAAATAGCAGCAAAATGGCAAAATCGAAGAATTCAAGGACAGCCCCAAGGCATGTAATAAAAACCAGTTTTTTGAGCATTACGGTACAGATAGCATCAATGAACGGAATAAAAGGCTGGAAAGGGCAATGACAAATACGAAATGGAAAGCGTAGTGTAATTACTCAATACAACACGGTAACGATTGGATTTACGTGGAAGGGTATCCGTCGAACGATAGTCTGCAGGCCATTAACGGCGCTCAGCCGCATGGCGTATCTCATCACGACGGTGCTTGATCAGCTCTTCCAGAATCGCGATATTGGCGGCATTTTCAAGCATGTGGATGTCCTTGTCCAATACGGTCAGGCGCGCCTGATCCTGGGCCGACAAAATAGCATCACGAAAGGTGATCACCGCATTGGCTTCCGCCAGCATGCTTTGCTGGTCATGATGTTCATCAGAAAGATGGGCCCAGTCGCTGATCCGTTGGAGAACGGAAAAATAAAATTCATGGTGGGACAACCAGTAAAGCAGGCCATGATGGGATTCATCCGATGGCTTCTTGCCGGGTAATTTCATGGAAAATCCAACCTTATTCTTCTTCTGACAGGCTGACCCGCGATGGCACCGAAGCCGCCGCACCGGTCATCAGGTGGCTTTCAATATCCAGCCGGTGCGCCTGGATTTCCCGCATCCAGCCAGGCAGCTGGGCAGCATGGATGCCCTTGAGCAACCGGCGCTCCTTGTCCAGCAGTTTCTTCAGGCTGAGTTCGACATCTTCCAGCGTATCCACCAGCGCATCCGCACAGGCCTTGCGCTTGGCCAGATATACAGCCCCCAGCACCGTTGGCTTGTCAGTGGTCGGACGGCAGCTGTCTCTTAGAGCCTGTTCAAACTCATCCATCAATTGTTTTCGGTCTCTGGCCGCGGCCTGAAAAGCCTGCCAATGTTGCTCCAGCAGTTCATCAGCATTAACCAGCTGCTTTTTGGCGGTTTCATTGATGGCGACTTCCGGCAACGAGTGCGCCCCATCAAGCCGAGGCATGAGCTCAGGCGCCCGTGAAGGTGCCGGCACGGCAGGCTTTTTCGCAAATTCTTCTTTTTCTGGTATCTCTATGTTTTCGGGTAACCGGGCAGGTGCTTCGGGCTTGAAGGGCTTAGCGATAGTCTCAGCAGGGGCAGCCGCTTGAGGCCCCTCAAAATAGTCATCCTCGGGAATACTGTGATCAATATCCCCGGTAAAAGACAGCCCATTGCCCGGCTCAATCCCTTCCGGATGCTCGGCCCCCTCCGGCAACGGACTTTCACGAAACCAGTTGGTCGGGGCTAATGTTTTCAGAAATTCTTTCATTGCCTCGAAATCCCTTTCTCCGGGAATACCGTTCCCGCAGAGAATCACTCCAAATGCTCACTAAGGGGTTTTCGACAGCAGGGCGGGAGGCTTCACCGATAGTTCATAAATCTGAAAATTTGTTTCAAAAAGCTGGCACTTTCAGGCTGTTATCGCATTTTTTTGATGGCTTTCTGTACTTTTTCCAGACTCAGTTCGATGCTGTTAATTCGCTCTTGCATATCAGACAGGACTGCCTGCGAGCTTTCGTCATAATTGTCTGATTCACGGACAACGACAGATTCCTGCCTCCGATATTCCTCAAGTGCCACCGCCAAGTCACTGACGGCTTTACGCAGACCTGTGACAACTTCCTGCTTCCGCTCTTGTATGGTTTCCATGGAGTCCAGCCCCGTTCTTTTGAATACCCGGTCACGCCAGGCCTGTGGATCCGCTGTCTCCATATTCTGTTCATGCAACAAACCTATAAACGCTTTATGCTCATCAGCAGCAATTTTCAGGTAGTCCCAGTGAACTTCAACATCCTCACCTAAATGTTCCAGATGCTCAAAGGCAGGAGCCAATGGCACAGCTGAAAAGGCATCACGCCGTAGATTGTGTTCAGACACCAGAGGAGGGGATTCTGCCATTTTTTCCGGTTCCGGCGTCACCTTTCCTTTTCTAAACGGCCTGGTCAATCGTTCGAAGATCGCTTTTGGGGAATAACGTTTCTTCTTCGTCGTTTTGGCAGGCTCTTGCAATTGGACGGCAGGCTGATCCTGCCCCGGCGCATAGGCCGGTAAATCCCCGGGCAGCGAATCGTGATCATCCTGACGACTCACATCAGATTGAGTATCATAATCCGACGTTACATCCCGATCTCGTACTTCTGGCTCTTCAAACAAGGACTCTGTGCCTTCACTTTCACTGATCGCACTGTCATGTAGCGACCTCGCGTCATCTTCGGTGCCAAGGCTTGAGGTTTCAGCAAACAGACCTGCAGATGAGATAGCATGATTCAAAGGCTGTTTTACTTGCGTTTCTTCATTATTGCGATCCATTCCAGCAATGCCGCTTCCAACTGTTCAAAGCTGTCAATATTTTGTGTTTCCCGCAGTTGCAGCAAGATATCCATCGCCGCTTTTTCATTCGGCAGACTCAGACCGCATTGCTCCATCTCGGGTTTAAGGATATGCGCAATATACTGCCAATCCTGTGTTCTCAGCGAGTCAAGGCGATCATGATGGGTGTGACGCAAATAGTTATAATGTGCATCCTGAACAGGTTCGGCGGAGGGTGCCGTCCTCCTCTCTGGTGGCCGGGATACCGTTGTTGCCTGTGGCTGCCATTGAGGCATGATGGGACGGTACATGCCATGCTGGGGCAATGCTGTCGCTTGTTGTGCATACAATGGAACGATCGGGGCATAACCAGGCAATGCATGCACCATGTGGCTAGCCACTTGCTGTGGATTAATCACATACAGCACCCGTTGATTACCGGGCATCTGCACCATAACCACAGTCTGCGCAACGGTTGCAGGCTGAAATCCTTGCTGCCCCGTTAATCGTCCAGAAGACGGGTTAACACCATATCCACTCATTGCCTGTCCATCCCTGGTATTGGCCACTACTTCTGATTGTAAGCCAGTCACTCACGATTCAAATACGACTAACGTATTGTTTTTAAAGGATAAATAATATTTTCCTATATTAACAAATATCATTAATTCCGCCGTGTTATTAAAACCCGGACATTTGGCCTCTCCGGTCAACAGCTTGTCCCCAAATGTCCGGATATACCCCTATCCCTGCCGGTAGAATTTTCAACGAACCAATCTGCCCGCTTTCCGGGTAAAGCATCCAAACAGACACACCAAAACAATAACAACGGTGCCGATGTGAATAACAATAAGACCCGAATCATGCCGGGACTGACGCTGGCGGCAGTCCTGACCACGCCCCAGGGCATGGCCCTGACCTTTGAAGCCGCTGACGGTGAAATCACCGGCAGCCTGAACACCACCCTGAGTGCCGGTGTCAGCGTCAGCATGCAGGACCCGGACAGCAAGCTCTATACCTACGGGGAAAGCAAAAACCTCGATATCAAGCCCGGCACCGGCACCGGCCCCAATGCGGACAATGGCCGGCTGAACTTCAGGAAAGGCGATGTCATCTCCAACCAGTACAAGGGTCTGACGGAACTGACGCTGGAATATCAAAACTACGGTTTCAAGGGCAGCGTCAAATACTGGTACGACCACTGGCTGGAAACCAAGAGCGGCCACTATACCGATTTCGACGACAGCGGCTTTGATGATCTGGCCCGTTTCAGCGGCATCGAGGTTCTGGATGCCTATGGGTGGACCTACTTCGACCTGGGTGATATGCCGGTGGATATCCGCCTGGGCAAACAGGTGCTCAGCTGGGGGGAAAGCACCTTCCTGCAGGGGGGCGTGAATGTTATCAACCCACTGGATGCCGCCGCCTTTAACCGTCCCGGTGTAGAGATCAAGGAGGGGCTGTTACCGGTCGAAATGTTGTATGGCAGCATCGGCCTGACACCGGCGGTGACCCTGGAAGGTTTCTACCAGTTCAACTGGCGTCCTACGGTGCTGGACGGCTGTAATACCTTCTTTGCGTCAACCGATGCCATCCAGCCAGGCTGCGGCCCTATCTACACCCAGGCGACATTGTCGAACGAGGAAGAGGAGAATATCGGTGGCACCGGCGGTAACACCATCATTGACCGTACCGCTGATGATCTGCCAAGTGACAGCGGCCAGTGGGGCGCTTCACTGAAATACTATGCCGAAGCGCTCAATGGCACTGAGTTCGGCCTGTACTTCATCAATTATCACAGCCGCAATCCGTACCTTGACGCTACCAACGCCGACCCTTCGCAATACCGCCCCATCGGCATCGGACCGTCTGGAGACACCGACTTTTACGCACCGACCCATCCCGCAGGTGCAGGTTTCATCCAGGGCGCCACCTACAATGCGGTATTTCCAGAAAACATTCGCTTGTACGGCGTGAGCTTCAATACCAGTCTGGACAGCGGCTGGTCACTCAGCGGTGAACTGACCTACCGCCCCAACATGCCATTGCAGATCAACATCAATGATCTGCTGGCCGACGCAGCAGCCGGTGGCGATGGTGCAGCGGATTATGGTCAGGCATCCCAGGGATATGTGCGTAAACCGGTCACCCAGGTGCAGATGACAGCGATCAACACCTTCCCGCAGGTACTCGGCGCGTCCGAACTGGCGCTGGTCGGTGAAGTGGGTTTCATGCATGTCGGTGCACTGGGTGATGACAATCGCTATGGTCGCTCCGCGATCTTCGGACCCGGTGATGACGGCACTGGCACCTGCAATACCAGCGACAACATCACCGATGCTTTCTGTACCAATGAGGGTTACACGACATCCGACAGCTGGGGCTACCGCCTCAACGCCACGCTGGTCTACAGCGGTGTCATGCCCGGCGTCACCCTGAAACCTTCGCTGTCGTTCAGGCACGACGTCAACGGCTATGCCTACCAGCCAGGTGGCGCCTTTGAGGAAGGCCAGATGGCCACCACACTCAGCCTGGGTGCTATCTACCGTGATGACTACAAGGCCACACTGTCGTACACCAGTTTCTTCGGCAACAACAAGTACAGCACCCTGGACGACCGTGATTACATGAGTTTCAGCGTCAGCGCCAGTTTCTGACCATGGGAGAAAAAGAACAATGCAACCTGTCGACACCCTGATTCGTACCTTGACGTCTGCCAGAACGCTGGCGCTGAGCGCCATGCTGGCACTGACACCGCTGGCACAGGCCAGCTCAGAAACCTCCGCAATGGATCAACTGGGCCAGTCGCTGACACCGATCGGCGCCGAAAAAGCCGGTAATTCAGCTGGCACCATTCCCGCCTGGACCGGCGGCCTCAAGCCGGAACAGGGCGCCATGCAGGACGACGGGAATATGACCGATCCGTTTGCCAATGACCCGGTGCTGTTCACTATTACCGCAGATAATCTCGACCAATACCGCAACCAGTTGACCCCCGGACAGCTGGCGATGTTCAAGCGCTATCCGGACACCTTCCAGATGAACGTCTACCCTACCCGGCGCAGCGCCAGCTACCCGGAAGCCGTCTACGAAGCAACCCGCAGTAATGCCGAAACCACGACCCTGCTGGATGGCGGTAACGGGATCACCGGATTGGCTAACGGTGTCGCCTTCCCGATCCCGGAAAACGGGCTGGAAGTGATCTGGAACCACATGCTGCGCTACCGTGGAGACAGCATGGACCTGACCCTGAGTCAGGTTATTGCCGAAGCCGATGGCGATTACCGGGAAATCACCAAACAAACTATCTGGAACTTTTTCCCAAGTATTACGGACCTGGAAGACGAGTCGAACCTGTTGTTTCTCTACAAATCCAAAGTGCTGGAACCCGTCAGGATGGCTGGTGAAGTCACCCTGGTGCACGAACCGATTGACCAGGTCGCAGAGCCCCGTCGAGCGTGGAAATACCTGCCTGGACAACGTCGTGTACGTCGGGCGCCAAATATCGCCTATGACAATCCTGCCACCAGCAGCGACAACCTGAAAACGTCTGACAACCTGGACATGTTTAACGGTGCGCCAGACAAGTATGAATGGACACTGAAAGATAAAAAGGAAATTTTCATTCCTTATAACAGCTACGCGCTCTACGACAAAAACCAGAGTAATGCAGATATCATCCGCCCCGGCCACATCAATCCGGAACTGGCCCGCTATGAGCTGCATCGTGTCTGGGTCGTTGAAGCCACACTGAAAGACGGTCAGCGCCATGTCTATGGCAAGCGCACCTTCTACATAGATGAAGATACCTGGCAGGCATCCATCATTGATCTGTATGATTCTCGCGACCAGCTCTGGCGGGTCGGTATGGCCCATGCCATCCAACTAAACCCCCACCAGGTGCCCTGGCTGGTGACAGAAGTCTTCTATGACCTGCACTCCGGCCGCTACATCACCAACGGTATCGCCAACAGTTACAAGAAACCGCTGGTGTTCGGGCAACTGGCCAGTAAATCCGATTACACACCGGCGGCCATCCGTCGCTGGGGTCGATAAGTAAACGTTACCGGAGCAGTCGCAAGTAACAGGCGGCGGCTCCACTCGCTCTATGGCTTTCACAATAACCATAAAACAGGTAACCCATGGCAAAGAAACTGCTGATCTCAGGCACGGTGGTTGCCGGCCTGGCCATTGCCGGTACGCTGCTGAATGACCATCTGAAAACACCAAAAACCTACGACGTCCCGCCACTGAGTGAGTGGCGCCCCGATGGCCCCCGTCATTCCGCACCGGTGCATCCCGTCCTTGGCATTAACGACACTTTCCGTTCACTCCATGCCAGCACCCGGAATTCGGATGAGGTTCTGACAGCCACTGCCCCCAAAGTTGAACTGGACTGGGTTGTTGAGAAACACCTGTTTATTACCGAAGGCCCCTCTATCCCTTAACTCCCGCTTAACGATCTGAAGAAGTAAGGCTAAATTGAATGAAGAGAGCGTCCCCTGTGCTCTTCAGGCAAAA
>NZ_BAABFL010000432.1:0-20545 GCF_039540975.1 Kistimonas scapharcae | reverse complement strand
GAGAAATATCGGCCATGAAAGGGTTAATCGGGAGGTCAAATCCAATCGGTGGAAAGTGGACATTTTAAATCGGTGCTGACAGTCCCACACGACTGGAAGCCTGGATGTACTCAGCTGTGGTTTTCGGCTGACCATTGATCAGCATAATGCCGAGCCTTGATATATCCACCCCCACCGAAATCATATTGGTGCATGGAAGCACATCAATCGCTCCTTCTTTGTGGGCAGACACCTGAAGCTTATCAAGTACTTCAGGAATTCTTGCACCCTTGACATTGGCAGAGAGTTCCTCAACATGAGTACAGTCCCGGATATTTCCCGAGTCAGCAATCACACCAATACGGGCAGGAATATCATCCCTGGCCAGTGTCATGGTTTTACCCAGTTCCCGTCGGCTATTGTGATAAATGGGCAAGGTCCACCAGGTATCATAGGCCTGATCCGTTTGATCAGTCGCTATGGGTGCCTGTAACAAGGCTGCTGCCGTCTGAACCAGGGCTGTCTGGCCTGTATGCCCTGATGGCATAATGCCTAAATACAGGCGCCCGGGTTTACTCTTGTCTTCCCGTGAAAAAAAGGAGTCACTTTCATCAATACCTGGCGGTGGAAATATCTGGACTTCACGACCAAATAAACGACGATTTTGCTGTTCCGCTGACCGGATAGTAGCGGTAGCCGCAATAACCTTGGCCCTGCCTCCTGATTGCCGAATCAGTGTGTCAATTCCCGCCTCATAGATACCCGCAATAGTCCCCAGAGGACCGGAAATAAGATGCAGCTCATCCTGAATTATCAGGCTGGGCGGATTAAACTTGCCATCTCCAAAGAAAGCCCTGGTTTTCTCCAGCCACGCCAACCGGGCAAATTTATCCACGGTGCCAATCAACATACTGGGAGGATTTTGATAGAGCGCCTCATCGACCACCTGAATAGGCAAGTCATCATGAAAACTACAGGTACTTGTAGGGCAATAGAAAGCAAAACTGCTTTCTGTCGCATGCACACCATAATCCGCGTCGTCTTCTGTTCTTTCCGCTGGAACTATACTCGTACCGCACCATGGACAACGCTGTAGCTGAAACGGATTCTCAGGAACATCCTCCTCTCTGAGATTCAGATATTTTTCCAGTGCAGCAGGCCGGTCCCTGTCCCCAGAGGTAAACTTGTTGGGCGCACTGTCCTGTCCAACCCATAAACCCAGGGTGAAAGGCTCATTGCCCATCTCCTGGCGTAAATGCTTTCGCATGGTTTCCAGAGCACAGATCAGGGTTCCTGCACGCTGGAATTGCTGTGAGGTCAGTAATCGTAATGTGTAGCGCTTGATAACCGCTGTACCTGCGCCCTTCAAACCATCTTCCAGCCTTCGATAAAACATTTCCCAGGCCGCAACCGCCAGGTAGGCTTCTGTTTTACCACCACCCGTAGGGAACCACAGCAAATCCACTACATCACGGCTATCAGAATAGTCGCCTGCCTCATCATAAATCAGTGACTCAATAACCAATAACTGAAAGGCCAGCTGGAAAGGCCGCCAGTTATAATCCTTAAACTTGTCACCGAAATATTCCGGTGCAGTAAACTGGAATGTATCCCGCGCTCTTGCCGTACCGCCAAAGTCCTTGCCGCTATGAACCATCTGCATCAACATAGCCTGGTTAGCCAGTCGAAACGCACGCATGGCATTCGCTGATTTTTCCAGAGCCGCTATACCGCCCAGCATTCGATCTGCGGTTTCATTCAGACGAGAAAGGATTCTATCCCTGGCTGCTGTATGATGGTCAGCCACTGATGTCCGCTCTATCCCTTTGATCCAACTCCTGTAGGACTCAACAAATAGTTTCAAGCCGCTGACAAGCGTTTTTTCATTCGCCTGTTTGTCGTTGGCTATCGTCTGGATCGACAGGATATCTTCGGGTACATCCGGGAACTCAGAAAAATCAATATCAGTGCTGAAGCCGTAAACCTCTCTGGCAGGAACACTGGCTGAACTGATCCAGGCAGGAGTTTCATCGTACTCGTCTTCCCACACGCTGCCGCAGCCATGACCAACAGACCAGTTCACACGCTTGCTATAAAGCAGTGACAGCTCTTCCTGCTCTTCATCAAACCGGAAACGTTCAGTGCCGGGATACTCCTTAAACTGACCTTCTTCAAGCTGGCAATGGATTTTTGTCTGATACAGACAGTCAGCAGGATTCAGTTTAATACCGCTGGGGCGATCATTGGAAAGTGCAACGGTAACGATATGCCCACTTTTCCAGGGCCTTTTGACAATAGAAACCCTAGCCCTTTTATCAATTACCTGCTGCGATTTGGACTGCTCATGCAGACAATCAAAAATTACCGTTTCAGTTGCTGCTTTACGCTGCCACTTCGACTCGTCTCTGCTGTAGAGGCCTGCGGTCAGAACTATCTTCAGTTTTGCACCTTCAGACAATGCAAAGGATAGCGCCATTGATGACGGTTTAAATTCAGATGACAGAGATACCGAGTTATCCATCTCATCAGGGGTATCTTCACTGACCTCATCCTCTACCGCTTCCACCGGGAAAAGTATTCCCATCAAATAACGCTTGTGAGGCTTATCGTTAATTAACTCTTCAGGTCCGCCGACAGGGCCAACAAGCTGGTTCTCAATATATTTAACTATTTCATCCCGATGCCTGACATCGGCCTCTTGTTTTTGGCTCACTGGGCCTGACTCCTGTAATACCTGCTTCCAGGAAACAGATAGAGAAAAACATAAAATTTTCGCAACTGAGTTTTTTACTCTTTTGCAAAGTCAATGGCAACTGAAAAGGTCCCAAAAATCATACAGATGAGAAAGCTCTGACACATAAAAAATGAACGATGCAATCATGAGCAAAAAACACAAACACTACAGTCCCGCATTAAAGGCTAAAGTCGCGCTGGCGGCCATGGGGGGGATAAGACAGCGTCAGGACTGGCGGCTCGTTACCAGATTCATCCAACTATGGTGAGCACTTGAAAGCGGGGATTTCTCGATTGTAATCATCCCCTAAACTAGGGGCATTCCGAATTAGAGTTCTCCGACTAACACTGAGTCAAACGGAGAACGAAATGAAAAAATCACGTTTTACAGAAACCCAGATCATGAAGATCCTCAAGGAAGTGGAAGGCGGCAGGCTGGTCAAGGAGGTCTGCCGGGAATACGGCATTTCAGATGCCACCTACTACAACTGGAAGGCCAAATACGGTGGTATGGAAGTCTCCGATGTAAAACGGCTGAAAGAGCTCGAAGATGAAAACCGTCGACTTAAGCAGATGTTTGCAGAGCTCAGCCTGGATCACAAAATCCTCAAGGATATTGTCGAAAGAAAGCTGTGAAGCCAGCGCTTCGACGAGAGTTGGTTGACTACACGACGCAGTATCACAATGTCAGTCTTCGAAGAGCTTGTCGGATCGTTGGCATCAGTGACTCTGTGTATCGCTACCAGCCGGATAAGCGTAGAGATGAGCCTGTCATTGCAGCGCTTCTGGAGGCTGTTGAACGTTATCCTGCCTATGGCTTCAGCATGCTGTTCAAGATGCTCAAGCGGCAAGGATATCACTGGAACCACAAGCGCATTCACCGGATTTACTGTGAATTAAAGCTGAACAAACGTCGCCGGGGTAAGAAGCGATTGCCAGCCAGGAACCCGGAGCCATTGTGCGTTCCCTCGTCGATGAATCAATGCTGGCCAATGGACTTTATGAGCGATTCACTGATGTGTGGCAGACGTTTCAGAACCTTCAACATTGTGGACGACTTCAATCGTGAAGCCCTGGCCATTGAGATCGACCTGAACTTACCTGCTCAGCGGATAATCCGTGTACTTGAGCGGGTTGTTGCTTGGCGCGGCTATCCGAACAAGCTACGCATGGATAACGGTCCGGAGTTCATTTCAACAGCACTGGCTGAGTGGGCGGAGCAGCACCAGATCCAGTTGGAGTTCATCAAGCCAGGTACTCCGACCCAGAATTCGTACGTTGAACGTTTTAACCGGACTTACCGGGACGAAATACTCAACATGTATGTATTCAGGTCACTGAATGAAGTCCGGGAGCTGAGCGAGAACTGGATCCGGGAATACAACAATGAACGTCCACACAGTTCCCTGAACGATTTGACGCCATGGGAATATCTGGCCAAATCTGAGCAGCTGGAAAACTCTAATCCGGAATGCCCCTAGTTTAGGGGATGATTACAAACCCCTTAAAGACAGCTGTTATATCGACAATGCAGCCAAAAACTGCTTATTCAGCAGCAATACAATTACAATAGCCATATACACACCATCGACTATATATAAAAGCTATACAATGTATTTATATTTACTTATTTTTCAATATGTTATGATTTTTCGCCTTGTTTTACCCTTGTATCTACCTTGTATCATGGAAAAATTACGCATATCCTGAAAAGACGATCACATCCATGGAGTAAAATGCAATGATCTTTGAATTCAACTTCAACTCACTCAGCGCTCTCAGTGACATCCTTCGCAAACATGGAGTGCATGACGCCATTATTAAGCCGCTCAGCAAAAACCATAATGACAAGAACCAGGTATACTCCGGCTCTGACTTCAAACCCCTAACACCGTTTTTTGAAGTTTCCTTCCAAGAACGCTCAGCATGTATCAGCACCAAAAAAGGCGGGACACTCAAAGGCTCTTCCATTATGGAAGCCACATTTAACGTGTTTCACTGGCTCAACCGTTCAGAGGAGGAAGTGAGAGCTCGAAATGTCAAACTGATTATTTATCCCCAATACCCAGAAGCCCGCCTGTCAGGCTTCCAGACAGTAGACAACACCATGCCAGAGTCGATGTCAGTCGAATTCACCAAAGCCAACCCCGACTGCATACGCTATCTGGTTATGGGACGACGCGGACAAGGAGACGTCCTTGCTCTGATGATTCTGAACCCGGCACAAGGTCTCATTGATGAAATCAAAAAACTACCCAATGCAGAAAAATCTCGTGTCTGGAAGTATCTTGCACTTGACACTACCAGTAGCGATCGACTGGAGAACTTGCTGTCACTGGCAGCCAAGACGGATCACAAGGGATGCCGTCTGAATACAGAGGGGCTGGTAATCCCATTCAACGGCACACAGGTGTGCGGATACACCCTAGAACAAGCTTGCGGAATACTTCCCAACAGCGACAAGAACGGCGACTTCGAAGGCATTGAACTTAAAGCCCATACACAGAGAAAGATCACCCTTTTCACCCCAGAACCAGACATGGGGGATTACGCTGATAATTTTGACCAATTCATGAAGACATATGGCTATCAGGATGCCAACGGGAATTATCGGCTAACAGGGATTCACAAAGTGGGAACGATTTCAAAGAAAAGCGGCCTCCTCATGAAGATCGAAAACTACGATCCCTCAAGACCTGTTGCAGCACAAAGTAATATTTATGTTGCACTTCTGGATGAGAAAAACAAGCTGGCTGCAGGCTGGAGTCTAGAGCGTCTTCTAAACTGCTGGGGAGCAAAACACAATGAAGTTGTCTACGTACCGGCCTCCCGAACAGATGCTACCGATACCGACGACATCCGGGAAGGCTACAAATACAGAGTGTCCTTTGACAACAAGATACTTTGGTGCAGAAAGACATCTATAGACCGCCTTTTTCAAGCCATTCACAGTGGAGTAATCTTCTTGGATCCCGCCCCCAAATTGAATATCTCCGATAAAAGCCAGTCAAAACGCCGATCACAATGGAGAGTGAACGATATTGGCAAAGCAGCCAACCACCTTTACGAAGATGTGCGCCACATACTGTTGTGATGCCCCTCTTCAATAGAAAGGCCGGTGACTTCCATGGGAGCTCCGGCATAAATCAACCAGCTTTTTATGAGAAACACAACTTCATCAAGCGACTGCTTATGTCTCCCCCTTAATGCACACTCCCAAACAGTCAAAACTCGCCAACCCAACTGTTCCAACGCAAGGCCATTTGATTCATCCCGTAACTTGTTCTCAGTAATTTTTTTCTTCCAGAACGCCTGACGGCTTGATGGCCACTTGAACATGTGACAACCATGGCCATGCCAAAAACAGCCATTAATCTGGATAACAGCTCGATACTTGGGAAAAACCAGATCAGGCTTGCCTGGCAGGGATTTATCATGAAGACGATAGCGAAAGCCATGTGCAAACAGGGCCTTGCGAATGAGAAGCTCCGGATTCGTGTCTTTACCACGAATACTGGACATCATACGACTACGGACAGCGGGGCTGACAACATCCATCAGAATCGTTCCATGGGAACAGAATACCATCTGCTCCCGATTGAGTGACGTGAGTGAATTATGCGCCAGCGGCTTCCAGAAGTTCCTCCTGCGGACTTACTTCCTTAACCTTCGCAGCTCTCTCACGGTCAGTGATTTTCTTGGCTGCCAGTATCCGCTCTTTCATTAATTGGGCCACTGCAGCAAATACCGGCACAACGACAGAGTTACCAAACTGGCGGTAAGCTTGGGTATCAGACACCGGAATTCTGAAGTCATGTTCTCCCGGCTTCTCAAAGCCCATAAGACGGGCACATTCTCTGGGAGTCAGACGACGGGGGCGCTGTGCCTGATTTTTCTCATCCCAAAATTTCTTCTCTCCCAAAGTTTTGTCCCAGCCACGATCAATCAGAATCTCCGAACCATCCTTGTGGTAACGGGCTGACAATGTTCTGGCAATCGCTTTGGGGTTTTCAGGATCAACCAGCCCATAACCAAACCCATTCCCCTTGGCTTGATGTTTTTTCGCATACTCATATAGATATTCCCAGAGTCGTGGAGTCAGGATGTATTTGTCATCGACATCCTTGTCCAGCAGATCAGCAAAAGCCATCCGCTTCGAAGGAATCTCTGCAGCAATATCTTTCAGTGTAAAGCCTTCGTACACATGGAGATCCTTTCGGAATCCCACCAGCACAATCCGCTCACGATGCTGGGGAATGAAATGCTTACCATCAATAATCTTCGGGTCTCTTGTGCTCATATCCTCAATATCTGAAACCCAGTAACCCAGTTCATCCAGTGTTTCCGCGATAACCCTGAAAGTGTTTCCCTTGTCATGACTCTTCAGATTTTTCACGTTCTCAAGCACGAAAGCGGCCGGACGTTTCACCTCAATAATGCGGGCCACATCAAAAAACAGGGTTCCCTGGGTTTTGCATTCAAAGCCATGAGCGCGCCCAAGCGCATTCTTTTTGGAAACACCAGCCAGTGAAAAAGGCTGACAGGGAAAGCCCGCCAGCAGGACATCATGATCAGGGATATGCTTGTCGACAAACTCTTCGACTTGTGGATTTATTTCCGGATGCAATTCACTCAGGGTAACTTCCCGAATATCAGAATTAAAAGTGTGCTTTTCGGGGTCACTGTAGTGGTTAGCCTTGTAGGTTTGTACGGCATATTTATTCCACTCACTAGTGAACACACATTCACCACCAATGTCCTCAAAACCTTTACGAATACCACCAATTCCGGCAAACAGATCAATAAACTGGAAGGTCGGCGGTTCCTTGCCAACAGGCTTGGGAGGTAAAAGCCCCATCAAAAGGTGACGTTGTTCATCATTCAGACTGGGACCTTTTTCGGATTTGAACCATTTGCTGACTTCCGAGTGATGCTTGTAGCCAAGAGTCTGAGCTACATATTGTTTGCCCCAAATCTCGACAGTTTTATCCAATAGTTGTTTGTTGGTTAAGTTCATGTAACCGGAATTCCCGCTGGGTATTTTATGTGGTTTAGAGTCACACAAATGACCCAGACACTCAAGAGGTAGTTCCCGTGAAAGACAGAACCTGCCACTATTCACAGACAGGATGCAAAAAATCAAAATTCGACAGAAATTGAGAGAAAAACCTGAAGGAACTTGCATTGATACGGCATTACATCATTATCCATACCGGAATAAGGACTATAGCCCACTATTTTGACCTGGATCAGATCATTCCTCTAAACTTCTAAATCATAAAAAGGCAGATCAGGTACCTCCCGCTTGACTTCCCCCGCTTCAACAAAGACTTTTTTCCCAATACCCACAGAACCCCCTTTAGCCCTGATGATACTCGACGTACGTAACAGGACAACACTGGTACCATCACTGTGATGTTCAACTATCGTACCTACAACTCCAGCAGGTGATGCCAACAATCCTGTAAATCGTTTCCAGATACTGGTTGATGCCATCAGTAATGTCGCTCCAGTTCGACCCGCTGCGATACTTTACCTTTTCCGCCGCCTGCGGCCGTGATCGCTACGGACAGGCTGAGTCCATACCACGCCTCATCGGTCTCAATGACCTCCACCAATTTACCCGGCAACACCAGACCTGGTGATTCACCAACTGGCATCAGCGGTATTTCCAGCGTCACAACTGACTGATTTCCGCCCTTGGCCAGTTCATTTCTCCCTCGCTCAGTATTGAGGCCAACATCCACCAGCCAGTCATCGTAAATATCCGGTGCTGACTCATTACCAGCAGTGCCTTTACGCCTGACATTCACCGAAACGCCTGTATGAATCCCCGATACATATCCCGCATTGTATTGAGGCTCTGGTTTCCATTGGGCCGACAGGCCAATAATCATGCTCTCGGGAATTATGAAGTTTGTGATCGCTGTTCCTGGTTTCCAGTCCCACGGGCTTTGAGGATACCGAGGCTGGATGGTCAAAACATCTTCAGCCGCAGATGGGATGACCACCGCTCCTGCCGTTGTTGCAACTCTCGCAACAACCTGCATGGGAGTCTGCTCATGGTATGAGAAGGTGTTTTCTGGAAAGGTCCAGTCCGGTGTAACAAAATCGCCTTCGCTCTGCCAGTCCAGAGTAAAACCCGTGTTTTCAAGTTGCTGGATTGCTGCCTGCTTGGCATTAATAGGAGCGCTCTCACTGTGGGATCGAAGAGGCGCGTAAGGTGCTGCCAGCAATTTTGTTCTGCTCTCACCGTGAATCCGGTAACGCTCCCGGTTGAAACTACGGTTGGCTTCATAACGCTCAACGATAAACACCCAGCGCCAGCCGTTGATAGTGACCTCTATTTCCTTCGGGCCGTTCTGATCTGGCGCTACCCGGTTAAGGCTGGCGCGATTGTTGATCTGCGCTGACAGCTGCCAGGTGAAACTATCGATATCCAGTTCTATGGCCAGCTCAGTGACATCCAGTGGCTGCTGATCCGACCGGGTGACAACACTAATGGTGTTCATGATAAACCAGGTATCCTTGTCGGCGGGTCGTTCTGGGGAAGTGGGATCTTCAGGGTCGCTTGGATCTGTGGGATCAACAGGATCAATATTTGCCGTGAATCGAATACTGTAATCCCCATCGCTCCGTTGCTGGCTCTGCCCTGCTCCCCATGGCAGCTGACAGGCAGGATTGTACTGCTCGGCCACATCCCACGATGACTGGATACTGCTATTGCGCGGCCTGCTCGCCTTTGGGATGACCGGTGAGCCAAAAGTAAACCACACCGCATCATTGTTGGCTGGCGTGTAGAGTCCCCTCTGAAACACAAAGGCTAAACGAGCCGGTACCGGGATATATGTGGTCGGTTCGGTTTCCTCAGACAAGTGCTCCTGTACCCGATACCAGCCACCACTATGCTGTTGATCTTGACCCGGCGGATTGCCCCACAATATCAAGCGACTGATTGCTTTTGATGTAATGCTGTCGTCCCAACCTGAATGGATAGGTACTGCATCTTTGGCAGGAACGTCTCCCCACAAGCCTGCAACATCAGACTCACGACTTTGGCTATTTGCCCATTTCAGAACAGAACCTGTTTCTTTGCCAGGGACTCTTCCCCAGAGAGATTTGAGATCAGGCTCAATCTGTTTGCTTGCCACCTGCAGTCGAAGCTTTACATGGCTCTCATGAAGCGTTATTCGACGCCAACCAACATCCGCGCCTTTTTGTTTATCAACTGCAGGCTCCCAAGATGCTTGCCAACTGCGGGTTATTGATGGCGCTACCGGCCAGACGACAGACAGTGGTTTTACTGGCTCTCCAAACGCAACATCCAGCGTGATGCTTGCTGCATCAGGTACCGGGTAATCACTGTCACCATCCAACGTCAGACTTGACGGGTCAGGAAGAAAGTCAACCATTGTCAGTGACGTTTCTTATGGCAGGCAGCAAAGGGCCATGGGCTATGGCCTGATAGAATGGTCGGGCTTTAAACACGGCTGTTCCAACCAGTCCGGTATTGGTGCTGCCGTTATCCTCCCACCACTCGGGCTCTGATGAGCCTGATATTCCTTCACTCATGCACTCATAAACGAAGCCGGCACACTTCCCTGTCGTGGGATGGATGACATCGCCGGCAATGTAACGGGTGCTGGCCTGCCAGGTATCGCCATAGTCGTCCATGGCGAGCACCAAAACCGGTTCAGCAAAGCCGTTCAGGTTAATATCAAAACTGCCATCTGTCGTACTTTGACCACTGGCGACAATGACGCGCTCCGACAATTGCCCCTGCCGCTGTTGTTCCCGGTAGGAAACCACCACGATCTCTCTGTCAGCCGGTTCACCGTTCAACGACACCGTACCACTGACAAAGGTCTGTGCAGCATCCGGTGATGGCACATCAAGCACCACATTCGCGGCATCCGGTGCGTCATAGCCGTCCTGGACTGACAGCACCAGTGCGTTCGGGTTCGGAATGTATCCCGCCATCAGCCGAGAATCCTTTTCGGCGTTACGGGGCCGTGCAGCATGGGCTGGCGGAGTTTATAGGCTTCAAAGACGGCTGTGCCGCTGGCCAGCTGAGCGGTTGGCCATGGCTCGGTGGGAAGTGTTGCGTCTGTCGTGCCTGCCTGAATGCAAATATAGCGATAGCCGTTGGGTGTCTGGGGATGGGTAACGTCACTAATTCCATAAGCCGTATCAGGCTTTAGCAGGCTACCGTACTCATCAAAGGCATAAACCAGAATGCCATCGGTGTAGGGACTAGTGACCAGCTCAAAGCTGCCATCGCTTTCGCTGTCTATCTGGGCGATTAACTCATGGCGTTCCATGGTCACAGCCCGCACCGCTCTTGGTACAGGACTACCGTCTACCAGCGTCGTACCCCGCACATGGGTATAGCGACTGTAGTCGCCGGTCTGGGGGATCAGGGAGGGAACACTGCCTGGAGTCAGGTTCCAGAGGACAGGATCCAGATTGACGTATTCCGCCGAATCATAGATATCGCTGACCAGCACACCATCGCTATTATTGGGATCACGGTTCATGGCCACATAACAGCCGCTGGTATCGAAGCCTTCCTGATTAGCGATGTGCTTGAGCGTCGCCAGACCACTGAGCACCACGTTCTGGTAAACTGGCTGTCCCTGCGGCCAGTCCCGGGAAAGGTAGACGTCGCCGTTATGCTGCCAGTGGATTCTTACATCTTGAAGCACTGCCCCGTTATAACAGGTCTGGTGCAATCCCGTGGTGAGACCGCTGACAATGTAGAATTCAATATTGCGAATATCACCGCTACCCCAAAAGTGCCAGTAAGCGCCACAGGTCATGTTGATGACCTTGTGACCTTTGCCGTTCAGATGGAAATTACCACCATCGCCATTGGTATTGAGTACACGACCGTCCATATCCAGATCAGTGGTCAGCTCGTAGTAATAGCTCCCCGAGTCATGCCAGACAGCCTCAAAGTCCTCCGACGTCTGGATCAGGAAAGGCGTACTCTGACTGCCATCGCCAATTGCCAAAGTTGCCATCAGTCTGCGTCCCCCCTAATTTGCAGGGTGAAACGGTCATCATCGATAGTGCCCTGTCCTGACAGCACCGTTCGCACCAGCCAGCAGGGCGCCAGCGCACCGGTGGTGTTGAAGCGCAGCACATTACCGCTGCTCCAGCCGGTGCCCCAGCCGTCAAAGCGGATAATGAAATAAGGAACATGGGTTTCCGGGTTCATCGGCGCACAATCGCTGCCGGTTGATCCGGTGGCGATAATGCCAAGGTTTTCCTCAACCACACGGAAGGTACTACTGCTGGTAAAAATAATCGCCCAGCGGCCGTCCACCGCTCCCTTGTTACTGATCTCAATGGGATAGTTGATCAGGTTGTACTGGGCCGTGGTGTCATCACCGACGCGATGATTGCTCCAGTTGGGCTCGCCGCTATCCCAGGTGCGCTGGGTGAATTCATCATGTACCCGGGATTGAAGATCGCCATAAACGACGGCGCTGCTGACCAGCGTATCTTCTGCCGGAAAGTCCCAGGCCAGAGGCGTTGCCAGACTGATATCGCCGCTTATCTGCACATCGCTGACCAGCGCCATCTGCTCAATGCGGTCTTGGACGGTGAGTGTACCGGCTAGATCGTTCTCAAAGGTCACGGTACCGGCTTCCAGATTCACAGAATAATCCGCACTACTGATTGGAGTACCGGAGTCGTCCGTTAACGTGATTTCAGCCTGATGATCCCGGCTCAACGATACCGTTTGTCCGGCGGCAGGTGAGTTCACTGTCGTGTTATCGGTGTGAGCCAACACCACCACATCACCGGAACGATAGATGGGTACCCGACCATCGGCAGGTAAGCGCACCGGATCAAGGCCTATTAACTCGCTATCCAATGGGATACTGGTCAGCACCACACTGTTGAAGCGGATAGACTGCGGGATGACATGAATAGGATTGTCGCCATCGGTGAACTCTATCTGACACCAGCCGCTCTGGTAATCGATATAACCCAGCATCTCCGGGCTGCTGATCAGCCCGTTGTTGTCCGCTTGGGCACTAATGGTAGCGCCGGTGTCGGCACGCAGTGCGCTGATTTGCAAACTACCTGCACGAATCGGTGCGCCGGGTGTGCGAAAAGCGACACGGTCTGTCTGATAACCTGCAGCCGTTGTGGCAGAGGCCACCAGGTTTACCGCTGGACTGGCACCGTCCGGCCACTGGCTGAGGGTCACCTGTGAGCCGGTATAATCAATGCTGCCGACGATACTGCCCGCATTGATAGTGGTGGAGAGATTTCTGATAATGGCGCCATCCCGGTCCTGATAAAAAGCTCCGCCAAACTCAAACATCACCGAACCCGGTACCAGCGGTTCTGATGTATTGGGCAACAGCCGGATAAGCAAATCAGGCACAGTGACACTTTCAGCTTCTGGCTGATGGGAAAGCGCGTTCTCCTGCGCCACCACCGACAGGGTATTGCCCTGGTAGGTTTCCGTCAGGGTGGTGGTATCACCCTCGACGCGCTGGCGAGTGTAGGTCTTGCCAGCGAACTCATAGCTATAGGTGTTGATCTTGTAGGTCTTATAGCTGTAGTTCTGTTCAGCCTCGATGGAAAACTCACCCGTGGCATAGTTGATGGAGCCGACGCGCCCCTTCCAGCCCCCGGTACTGTCATCGGATACCGTATGGGTGACATTGTAAATTCGGTCATAAATCTGGATGGGCTTGATATTGGTGCCTTTCCAGGCACTGGGAACCTCTCCGATCCGCTCACAGGTAAACGTCAGTTTGACGCTGCCCGGTAGCAGGGGGGCGCCGGGAATGGTGCCGGTTGCGGTACCGCTGCCGTCTACATCAACACTGACCGGGCTGGTAATCTGGTTGCCCTGCTCATAGCTGACCGTGATGGCGGTGCCGACATCAGGCAAGGTATCCGGTACAAAGGCCAGCTCTCCGGACGCATAAATCAGGCTGCCAATACCGTCGCCGGAAAGAATCGCTGCGCCGTTGTCTGTTAACGTTTTGCTCTGGCCGCCACTGATATAGGTTATGGCGACGCTGCCCGGTTTAATCCCCGGGTGCGCTGTGGTGTGACGAATCTCCGGCTGTTGTGCAACCGCTGAGCCGGTATGGATGGTCAGCTCATCATCAAACGGCAGTGAATAGCTGACCACCAACGCTGTATCCACATCGGGCATGGCTTCCAGGGTCACGGCCACTGAACCGGTAGCGAAATTAATGGTGCCGCTGCCATTACCGGTCAGCAGTCCATTACCGGGATCGCGCAGTTCATACCATTTGCCCAGCGCCATGTAGCTCAGCACAAAACTGCCGGGACGGGGCTTTTCCTCCGGGAAAGCAAAGGTGTAGGTAAAGCCCCGGTTCTGCAGCTCAATCTGAACGACCTCGGAGACACTGATGCCGGTTGCTGCTGTTCCCGGCTGCCAGGTCGTGCTGGCATTACCGGTGAAATAACTGCTCGTCCGGTAAACGTCAATCTGGCCGGTTTCATAGTCGATGGTAATGCGCTCAAAAGGATCGGAGCCTGAAACATGAGTGAACTCACCGGCGCCATTGTCCTCATAAGTGCCACCATCAATGGCTAATATCAGACTCTGCCTGACCACACCCGCGCCCAGATAGGAGCGTGACTGGTTACCCTGGATATGTCCGAAAACCAGTGTCGTATTCAGTGTGCCATTGCGCGTTGGCAGAATCTGGCGACTGCCGCTGTAACCGGCCTCATCAATTACCGCTGTTTCGCTGGTAGCACTTGGCACCAGGTGGGCGTAAATGTCGTTGACCTTGATTTGGGTGCTGCCAGAACTGGCCGTTTCCCTGAGCGAGGAAGCACCATAGTATTTGGCAGCATCGGCCACCTGTGTGCTTTGTATCCGGGTGATTTGGGTGCTGTCACGGCGATCGGTACCGCTGGGGGTTGCTGTGCCCCCCGGGAAGGTTTGCTCCAGCGGTGAACTTATCCCCAGCGTCAAACGACGGCGGACAAAGTCTACATAGTTGTCATTGCGGCTGATAGTGAAGGTTTCGGTGCTGGCAGTAACATCAGTGATGCGGATGTACTGCTCCTGTCCGCTGTTTTCATCCAGCAGCCGATAGACCTCACCAATTTCAGGCAAACGATCTTCAGACCGTTGCACTGCCTGCATGCTGCGCTGCCCGACCAGCTGATCACCCAACAGCTCCCAGGGGGCATCCACAGCTGGCACCACATAAGACTCAATCCGGTTACGGGCCTCGGTACGCTCATCGGTCTGGCTGTCGGTGTTGAACAGCAGCACATCGACCCTGGTATCCTGCGGTGGTTCGGTAATGATCAGATGAGCGCCAAGGTAGGGATCGGTATTGTCGGTACTGACACCGGCATAGACTTTCCGGAGCGATACATCGCCCAGGGTGCGATCAATGCGGGAAATATCCCGAAACAGATTATTGATATCGCCATCAATCACCTCATTGCCGGTCGCACGACCGCCGCCGTCAGACTCATCGGTCAGGCGTTGAGAGGCGTAGAGTTTGACGTCATCCGGAAGAATCGCCATCCATGGTTCTCCGTGTGATCAGGGTGCGACGGTTAGCAGCCTGATGGTGAGCGAGTAAAGGTAATCATTGTCGGGGTAGGCATAGGGAAGCACCTGCCGGGCCTCAACTGCTGCGCCATTGCTGCGGTCAAAGATCACCTGAAAGGTTCGGGTGTCTGGCAGGGTAAGCGTCATCACCTTTCCGACTTCGGCTTCCAGCATCTTGAGCGCCTCAACGGTTGATCGTGAAACCCAACCTGACTGCTCTCCAGCAAGCTCAATCTCCTGCCCATAGCGTTTCGCCTGTTCCTGAACCAGCAATGCGCCAGTCAAAGTGCGCTCGGTTTCTTGGGCGACCGGCTGCCACTGGTACTCATTCACCCAGAGCAGATCATCTGGCAGTTCAATGTCATCCAGCGTCATCAGATGGATCTCATGCCGGCAGTCTCCAACGCCTTGAGGAGTTTCATTTCATCACTGTCTCGAATGCCGACGTCTACCTGTCCACCGGGATACTCCAGACGGATGACCTTCTCGGGCGCCGCTGCAGTGTTGGTCTGTTGAGGCGGTTTGGCTGGTGTCAATAGAGGCTGTGAGCTGGCCGGGCTTTGTTCCTGCTCACGCCGCCGTTCCCCGTTCTTTTCATCATTGATCTGACGACGCTTTTCGTTATACACCTGTCGATTAAGTCGCAATGATTTTTCCAGGTTGTTGATGGATTCGGCATCGCCCTTCTGACGGGCCTCTTCCAGCTCCGCCTCCAGTTCCCGGTTACGCTGCTCAAAGTTCCGTTTTTCGACCGCCTCGGTATTGCCACGCAGCTGATCAAGCTCGTTTTGCAGGCTTTCCAGGGTATTGCGAGTGCTGTCATTCAGGGCATCCATCTGTTGTTTGGCCTGAGCAAGCGCACTGTTCAGCGCACCAAGATCGGCCTCATTGAGCAGGTTCAGGTTGTTTCCCATGGAAGACGCCTGACGGGTAAAGGACTGAGCCGTCAGCTCACCGTTTCGCCATGATTGCATTAGTTCTTCAAAGGTTATTTTCTGTTCCAGGAATTTAGCCTTGGTCACTTCTGCAGCAATTGCCGTCTCCTTGAACCAGTCACTGATACCGGTAGTTTCCAGGTGTCCCATGGACTGACTGAGCGCCTGAGCCTTTTGTTGTGCCTTGCCCAGCTGCTCCCTGAGCATTGCGATTTCATTACCCGTATTGCGAATGCCATCACTGTCGTTGCCGGCATTGATTGCCTGAAATGCGGCTTCTGCCGCCGGACTCATGGCATGGAGTTCACTGGTAATGCCGTTGATATGGTTAGCCATCATCCCGGTGATTGATTGGGCGTCACCGGCTGCCTTGCTCATGCCATCAAAGGCGTTACCACCGTCGCTTTCAATCGACGTCAGGCCGGTGGCTGTGTCTTTGGCAGCCTGTTTGAGTTCATTGAGTTTTTCTTTGAGCTTTTCTGCCGCACTTTGGTAATCCTCAGCAGACAGCTTCTGCTCGTTGTAGGAACGGGCCAGTATGACGCCAATATCTGCCAACTCCGCACTGGTCTCCGATGCATCAATGGCATCCAGGGCGGACTGGATATCACTGTACAGGTTCGCCTTTGATTCAGCGGTTTGTTCGTTGCTCTGCTGGATGGTGTCGTTGGTTGATTTGACGGTCGCCGCCGTCTTTTGGGTAGCCTGTTGCATCTGGCGCTGGCTACCGGTAAAGGCTGAGGCCATATTATTGAGGCTTGCCCGGACCTGTTTGGCGTCTTCTGCCGTTTCCCGGGCAAAGCCGGCCATCACCTCACGGGTAGCCTCGCTGAAATGGCGTGTTTTCTTAGCCAGTTCATCTGCGTCAAAGACTTCCAGCACATCAGCCACACCTTGGGTTATCTGCGCCAGTGCACCGCTTATAAAGGTTGCGGCCCCCTTAACCACCAAGGTAAAGCTGTTAAAGAAGACGCTGATGGTATTGCCGATAATCCGAAAGGCGCCAACAATGCCGCTGGCCTGCTCGGCAATACTTGTAAAACCCTGACGAACCCGTTCAACAAAGTCATCCAGGGTAATGCCTTCAAAGGCTCCACGGATGCCCTCTGCCATGGCGATGAAACTGTCTGATATCGCTGTGGTCAGCGCCTGCAGCCTGCCATCCTTGTCCAACGCATCCAGTTTGTTGCTGAGTGTTGCCAGAGCCGAATTCACGTATTTCAGCCAGCCACTCTCAGCGACAGCGTTTTTGAATTCCTCCCAGCGATCTTTCAGGTTGGAGACATAACCGGACAGCAGTTGCATGTTGGCAGCCGCCGCACCGGACGACGACCGGCCAATCTCCGCAATCAAACCCCGAATAACATCAGTGCCCAGCTTGCCCTGCTCAGAGAGTTTGCGCAGCTCGGTGACATTACGTCCCGTGACATTGGCCAGCAACTCCCAAACAGGGACTCCGGCCTCAATCAACTGCCTTAGCTCCTCACCCTGCAGTTTCTGCTTACCCCAGGCCTGCCCCAATGCCAGACTGATACGCTGCAGTCGTTCATAGCTGCCCCCCAGCTTGCTGTTCACATCCACCAGGGCCTGCAGGGTGCCGTCCATGGGATCCAGGCCGAAGTTCTTCAGCGTGACAAAAGCTTCGGTAACCTGTTGCAATTGCAGCGGCGTATTGCGGGTAAACTCTCGAATCCAGTCAGTCGCCTCGCCCCCTGCCTCAATGGAGCCCATGATGGCGTTGAGCTGGATACGCAGGCGTTCAAAACGATCCCCTGTTTCCAGGATACCGGTCAGGGAGCGTTTAATCAGGTAAAGGCCCGAGGCCGCTGTGACCAGCCGCAGGAAGGAACCCGACAGGCGATTAATACTTTGCCGGGCATTGTCCGCGTCTGCTGCCGTTTGTCGAAACCGGTTGCGATGCAGCGTCTCACGGGTAGTGCGAGCCTTGCGGGAAACCGACTGGTAGGCTTCGGCCGTCGCCTTGAGCTTTTGTTGCAGTGATGCCTGCTGGCCAGCCAGATCGCGATTCGAGAGTCCCTGTTTTTCAAGGGAACGACGCAGTTCCGCCAGCTTGTCCCGCTGCTTTCCGTACTGATCATTGAGCGCACTGACGGTTTTGCGGGCCGAGGTCAGCTGCTGTTGCAGTCGTTTGGAAGGCTGTTCTGTCTGGCTGTAAGCCCTGGCCAGTTCCACGACCCGCTTTTGCGCCTCCCGATAGGCCCGGTTGCTGTCCCGTACTGTGGTGACCTGTTTTCGGAACACCGTTAGTAAACGATCCTGGCGCTCTAATGCCTTCAGTTCCGTCTTTAGATCACGGGCACGGCCATCCAGCTCGCCCAAAGAGTCCGCTGATTTGCGAATAACCCCGGAGAGCAGATCACGAGCTTTAAGTGTAAGTCGAATAGCGGATTCACGAATCATATCAAGGTAAATCCATAATTTCGTTTGTCCTATTGAAATGCCGCCATTTCTGAAGTCTCATAAAAACGAGTAGACAACAATCAACTAGAAATGAGGCGATTATGGAAATCAGATATATCATCACGCGTGGAAAAAAAGCCGGTACCGTTTGTGAACCTCACAAAACCCAAGCGGGAAAATTCGTCGTAAGCAAGACTCGATTTCAGGAAGATTACATCTATGTCGATACTTACGAGGAGATTCTGGATCACCTAAAGAAGGGCTTTAAGGTAAGAGTCAGTGATGTCAACACAAAGCGTTCACCGAGTCTTGTCGCCTACGACTCTCTTACCATCACTGAATAAAACTACTGCGCCAGATCCAGCCGCATAAACGGGCTCAGGCCGACGCCGCTAATTGTCGGGTCGGCAAGAATGTCCATGGCCAGCGGAATGCTGGCAAAGTCCTCCGAGATAAAGCCCAGGTTCTGCACCGGGGAGAATTTCACCCGGTGTACCCGAATACTGAACGGCAATCCTTCCTGGGCATCGTTGAGTCCTTCCATAAAGAGCGCGAACTCCTTCCCCGACTCCACCAGTGCCTGTACCGCATTGGCGACCAGCGGCGTATAGGAAACCGTAATACCCTGGTCGTCAATGGCGCCGCCATCCAGCACCCGGATACCGGATTTGGTCAGTTCATAGTCAACATTCTCGGTCAGAGGATTTGAAAGACTGTCGCTAACCGTGATCGTCTGGCTGAGATCTGGCAGTTTGTCGAAAGGAATCAGTTCATCGGCAATGCCGTGGCTGGCATGGGGTTCATCGGTCACGGCTCCTGCACCAATCTCACTGACTGAAGCGCGCAGGGCCAGGGCGATATTCTGAGCCGTGAAATCATGGGCGGTGATGGAACCGGTAATCCCGGAAATACGCGAGACCACATTGCGGTTACCACCACCGCCCAGGTAGTTCTTGAGTTCCTTCTTTTCCTCTTCGAAGCTGAAGGTAAACTCACTGACATTGCCCACCGGCAACAGTGGCGCAGATTGATCGTATGGCTGGATATGGATGCTGCCGGCGCCGATAAAACTGCGGTCAACTTGTGACATGGGTTCTCTCCCTGGGGTATATCCTTGGTGAACAGGCAAACGACGGAGGATGTCGATGAGTCAGCAACAATCCGCACAGAAATCCGTGCAAAAGAATGTGTTGGGCCAGCCGCTGCTGCCCTGTGGGCTGGATCCGGTAACCGGCTTTTTCCGCGATGGTTTCTGCCATACCTGCGATCAGGACAGCGGCATACACACGGTTTGCGCCGTGATGACCGAGGCATTTCTGGCATTTTCTCTCAAACAGGGCAATGACCTGATCACGCCCCATCCTGAATGGAATTTTCCCGGACTCAAAGCCGGTGATCACTGGTGTCTTTGCGCCCTGCGCTGGAAGGAGGCCTTTGAAGCCGGAAAGGCGCCCAGAGTGATACTGCAATCCACCCATGAGGCCACCCTGGAAGTCGTTAACCTCGCTGACCTGAAGCCGTTCGCGGTGGATCTCAATTAACTCTCAACCCAGAACCGCATCTACCTGCAGCCCAATATCCGCAAACGACAGGCGTCCATGGGCGGGAGCGATATCAAACTGTGTTTCGGTCAACTGAAGCTTACGGGCTTCCGGACAAAGTCGTGTACCTGGCGCCATTGCCTGACGGATCTGTCGGCTGAGCTGCAGCAGTGATTCAGTGGAAGCATCACTGGTGCGAACCGCCAGACTGATCAGAAACTGCAGCTGGTAAAGCCCGCGTTGACCGCGGCGATTGAGTTCAGTCAGCGATTCCAGCTGCACCAGTATGGCCGGCACTTCCAAGTCATCCTCAAGACCGGTGGCGGGATAGCCGACTTTGACGTTGGCACAAACGGATT